>DATBBR010000007.1 GCA_036270875.1 Acidimicrobiales bacterium | reverse complement strand
CAGTCAGGGCACAGCGGGCGAGGCGGATGGTGGAGCGCCCCGCAGCCGCCGCACTGCTGCGCCACCAGTCGATGCTCGTCAGCCGCGTCCCAGAAGACGGCCGAGTCGTCCGTCACGACCGGGGCTTGCCTCACGGACAACAATAGTAGATACTATTGTTTCGTCGGCGCAAGACCTCGGGAGGGGCGATGACAAAGCTGATCTCAGCCGACTCGCACGTGGCAGTCAGCCTCGACGCCATCCGGGAGCGGGTGCCGACTTCGCTACACGAGGCATTCGACGACGCCATCGCGGCGCAGGCGGAGATCGACGAGGATCTCCGAGGGGGCCGACGGCTGTCGCTTGACGATTGGGACATGGAGGCTTTCCGCGACCCGGGCTACCGCGACCCGATAGCGCGGCTCGCAGCCATGGATCGCGACGGCGTGCAGGCCGAGGTCCTGTACTCCGAGGTGAGCGCGTTCCGGGCATTCGGCCTCGTCCAGGGCGACTGGAAGCCAATCAGCCGAGCGTTCAGCGATCACCTCACCGAGTTCGCCTCCCACGGTCCCGATCGCCTCGCCGTGTCGTACCAGGTGCCGATAATCGACATCCCGTACGCGGTCGCCGAGGTCGAGCGTCTGGCTGAGCTCGGCGCCCGGTCGGTGCATCTGCCGAACTTCCCGAGCGAGATCGGCCTGCCCGACTACCACGAGACGGTGTACGACCCCCTGTGGGGCGTCCTGCAGGAGACCGGGATCTCGATCAGCCACCACCTGGGGAACCGGCACTGGCTCTACGACATCATGCGCCGCGATCCCACGCCGCAGGCCGCGATCTTCACCTCGATGCCGGCGCTGGCGTTGTCGGAGGTGATCGCCTGGTGGATTCTCACGGGCACCCTCGAGCGGTTTCCCGGCCTGAAGATCGTCTTCGTGGAGCCGAGCCTGTACTGGGTGCCTGGCTTCCTGGCGAGCCTCGACCGCAAGGCCGAGGTCTACGACCTTCCCGGAGTGCGGCTGAAGCCGTCCGACTACTTCCGGCGGAACATGTCGCTCACGTTCATGGATGACGAGGTGGGGCTCCAGCTACGCCACCTGATCGGGGTCGAGAACATCTTGTGGTCCACCGACTTCCCACACCCGGCGACAACTTGGCCGAACTCGCAGGCCGTCGTGGCCCGCCAGTTTGCCGACGTCCCCGACGACGAACGCGACCTGATCTGCAGCGGCAACGCCGATCGCATCTACGCCCTCGGATGACGGCACCGACCTCGCACGGCCAAGTCGAGGGTCGACGGCTTCGATCGGATGGCGTTGCCACCAGAGCACGCATGCTGGACGCGGTCATCGAGTGCATCCTCGAGAACGGCTACTACGAGGCCAGCTCGAACGCCATCGCACGGCACGCCGGTGTGACGTGGGGGGCCATCCAGCACCAGTTCGGGACGCGGCAGGCGCTGCTGCTGGCGGTCTTGGAGGATCGCTGGCAGCGTCTGACGGACCGAATCGAGACCGCCGAGGTGTCCGGCAAGACCCTCGAGGAACGTCTCGGGTGCGTCATGGCGTCGCTCGAGACGTTCTACGGCGACCCCGAACACCTGATCCTCATGCAGATCATGCTCGACCTGGTCGAGTCGCCGGTGGCGAGTCAGTCCACCGCGCGCGCTATCGTCCTCCACGGGCGGCAGCTCACGCACGTGTGGCGACCGCTGTTCACCGAGGCGCTGGGTGCGGCGGCTACCGACGAGACCTTGGTGCGCTACGCGTTCTTGGCCATCCGCGGCTACCTGAGCGCCAACGTCATGGCAGCCCGCGTCGTACCGCAGCGCGGCGATGAGTCCGTTCGGGAGCTGCTCCTGCGCGGCGTCGCGTCGGCTATCCGGGAGCGTGCGGCGGAGGCCAACCTCGATGTCGGAGACCCCACATGAGGATCACGACGCTGATCTCGACGAGGATCCGTACCCGGCGTGGAAGCGACTACGTGACGGAGCACCCGTCTACCACAACGAGGAGTACGACTTCTGGGCGCTGAGCCGATTTCACGATATCGAGGGCGCCCAGAAGGACGGCGTGACGTTCAGCTCGGCCCGCGGCACCGTGCTGGAGCGAATGGGCCAGGATCTCGCGGCCACGGGAATGATGATCTTCCTCGATCCACCCGGGCACACGGCGCTGCGAACGCTGGTGTCGCGAGCGTTCACGCCGCGACGCGTGGGCGGCATCCAGCATCACGTCAGAGCGATCTGCGACGACCTGCTGGACTGCCACGTCGAAGGCGGCGGGTTCGACGACGTTCGTGCCACCTTGCTCAGAAGTTGCCGACGTGGTTCCTCCTCTCTCCAGTGCCGTCAGCATAGGCTGGCAGGTGGGTTCTCTTGACCCGCGGGCCCTGGGGCCGGCTACTGCGAGAGGAGCGAGAAGGCCTCGGTGGCGAACTGCTCGGTGATGAGAAACGAGAACCCTTCGCCCCACAGGCGGTAGCGTCGCCACAGGAGCCCGTCGTTTCCCACGTCTTCCAGCTCGAAGGTGGTGGCAACGTCCAGGAGGGCGAGAATCTGGCCTAGGCCGTCGGTCCCCGCTTCGATGAGCTCCCGGAGGTCGGGCCGCTCCACCTCCAGCATCGCCGACGCTCGGCACACAACCTGACCCGTGTCCGTGCGGTAGAGGTCGGCTTGACGTTGGTAGCGACCATCACCGCCTCGCTGCTGGTCGACGACGCGCACGAGCACTGGGGTCGCGAAATAGGCGGATAGCGTGCCCTGGAGCGTGCCTACCGTCGCCAGCAAGATTCGCGCGACCGGAGGAAATCTCGCGATCGTGCGGAGCACTCCTTCAGGATCAAGAGCCTCTGCCATCTGCCTCACTCGATTCTGGCCAGCGGGGAGGCCGGTTCTTGGCGAACCGGAGCCTGCTGAGTATGGCTTCTGGTCGAGGGGGCGGGAAAGCTCAGCGGTCGTTCCTGGTGCCCACCAAGGGCGCTCCCAGGGAGGACGAGCTGGGCCTGATGCTCACAGAGCCTTGGCATAGGATCACTGTCATGAGCTCCGCGCCCCTCGATCCACAGGGTCAAGTGAGCAGAGCCGGTCGAGAAGAGACCCGGGATCGCGACGCGGGTCTCTACGAGACGATCCACCGACGGCGGGACGTGCGGGGCCAGTTCACTGGGCGGCCCATCTCGCCTCCAGTCCTCGAACGGGTCCTTGAGGCCTCCCATGCCGCACCTAGCGTCGGGCTCAGCCAGCCATGGGACTTCGTCCTTGTCGAGTCCCTCGACGTCCGCAAGGCGTTCTTCGAACACGTGCAGGCCGAGCGGGCCGAGTTCGAGGCCACACTGGAACCTGAGCGTGCCGCGCTGTTCAAGAACATCAAAGTGGACGGTGTCTTGGAGTCAACTCTGTCGGCCGTGGTCACCTACGACCAAGGGCGCGGCCAGCCTGGTGTGCTCGGCCGCCACGCCATCGACGACGCCGGCTTGTACTCGACCTGCCTCGCCATCGAGAACCTCTGGCTCGCGGCTGTCGCCGAGGGTCTCGGGGTTGGTTGGGTGTCCTTCTACCGAGAGGACTTTGTGATCCGGCTGTTGCGTATCCCAGAGCCAGTCCGCCCGGTCGCCTGGCTCTGCCTGGGTCCGGTTACCCACCTCGAGCGGGCTCCTGACCTTGAACGACAGGGGTGGACCCGACGGCGGCCCCTGGCAGACGTTGTCCACCGAGACCATTGGTAAAGGCCGGTAGCAATCCCCAACCCCTCGATTCCCGGCTATGCGGCCGGAGCCTCCTCTGACCCGAGCGGTACGCTGCCATGGCCGTTCGCGGCGCCGGCGGACGCCTCGGCGCTCTCGGCCTGGCTCGACAATCCGGGCATGCGATCGAAGAAGCGAAGCAACTCGACCGGGAATGGCATGACCAGGGTGCTGTTCTTCTCAGCGGCGACGTCGACGACGGTCTGCAGCAACCGCAGTTGCAAGGCCGATGGCGTGGCGGCCATCGCTTCAGCTGCCTGAGAGAGCTTCTTGGAGGCCTGGAACTCACCATCGGCGGCGATGACCCGCGCTCGCCGCTCACGCTCGGCCTCGGCCTGACGGGACATCGAACGTTTCATCGACTCCGGTAGGGACACGTCCTTGACTTCGACGCGCTCTATTCGGATTCCCCAGGGTCCTTCGGTGGGCTCGTCGATGACTTCCTTCAGCTCGGCGTTGACACGCTCGCGCTCGGAGAGCAGCTGGTCCATGTCGCTGCGACCGATCACTGATCTGAGCGAGGTCTGGGCGACCTGCGAGATCGCCTGCATGTAGTTCTGCACATTGACGATCGCCTTGACCGCGTCAATGATCCGGAAGTAGACGACCGCGTCGACCCGGAGTGTGACGTTGTCCCGAGTGATTGCCTCCTGGCCAGGCACGCCCGTGACGATCGTCTGCATGTTGACCTTCGTGAGCCGGTCGGTGAAAGGGTTGACCCAAGTGAGGCCGGGTTCACGCACGCCCGGGAGCACCCGGCCCCAACGGAAGACGATCCCGCGTTCGTACTGCCGAATCACCTTGAAGCCCAACATTGCGACCGTCCCTTCTCCGACGCGCGTTGCGTAGGGTGTTCATCCGAACCGCGGACGGTGTCGACCTGACCGCCGGCATACCACAGGCCCGCGACCCAGTTCTTTTCTTCCACTAGGGCAACCCGCTGAGTACACCGAGAATTCCGAGGCGATTGCAGTCTGTTCCTGGATACAGCCGGGCCGCGCGGTGGGGTTACGGCGCCGCCACCAACAGGGGGGCGTGTTCCTGCGCCAGCTCGAACCACACTGCCTTACCATCTAGGCTCCAGTCGACGCCCCATGAGCTCGATAGCGCGTCGACCAGCGGCAGCCCTCGCCCCCGCTCCTCGAGGCCGGGGAAGCCAGGTCCAAGCCGAGGCGGGTCATGACTAGCGTCCGACACGGCCACTCTGAGGCAACGCTCGTTGGCTGCAATCCTCACCGCCAAATCGGTTCGGGCGTGAATGACCGCGTTCGTCACCAGCTCGGTGGTGAGGAGCAAGGCCACCTCGGTCGCACCCCCACATCCCCACTGCTGCAAGGTGTCGCCAACGAACTGCCTTGCGGTTCGCGCACTGATGGGATCTGGCGCTAGGGGAGTCTCAACGTCGAGCGCGCCCGACGAGACACCAATCTCGAAGTTCTTGCCCATGATGTCGCCCCTAACCTCGGGCACAAAGGGCGAAACGAGAGTCCGGAGTGCGGAAAGGGCTGACGACCGTCCCCCATGCGGGTGAATCCAACCTTACCCCGATTGGGGGGACTAGTCAAGACGTCTGGACCGGCCGGAGCGGGCGCTTGGACTGAGCGACTCGTTCACCGACCATCGGCCCATGGTGTGCACGAACGCTCGGGCCCACAAGCCCGCCGCGTATTCACAGGTGGCTCTGACGTTGCGCCAGGCCCGGCCCGAGGCCCCGACGTGACGCTATCCCGAGGTCCGAAGACGTCGGGCCCTGGACCACACGGCCGGCCGGAGCTGGCCGTGTCAGAAGGGAGACACAGGATGAACCGCGTCCGAAAGGCCGGCATCGCCGCGGCGATGGTTGGCACGACCCTCACGGGTGGCGCCATCGGCGCAGCCCTCTTCAACGGGGGCTCGGCGGGGGCCGCGACCGGCAGCTCGACCAGCACTCCATCGCCTTCGTCCTCCGGCGGCGGCTCGCCAACCGCGGCGCCGAGCGGTGCGTTCCATTCGAATGAGAACGCGTCTCACGAGGCGACAGAGAGTCCTCAGCGGGAAGCTCAGGAGAACGCGGGCCAGGCCCCGACGGTTCCCTAAGCGCAGCGCCATCAGCCTCTGCCGGTACGGAGGGGGCCGACATCCCGGTCGGTCCCCTCCGGCAGGCAGCTGGGGTTATCCGATCCCCCCCGTCGAAGCTTGCGTATTCTTGGCGTTCCTACGGCGAGGTCCCATTGGAGGTGTCATGCCCCAGAGCCTGCGAGATGGTCTGCAGCCCCTGCGTGAGCTCCCGCTTCGTGTAGAAGAGGTGGAGTCCCTCGATCAGGTCGCCGGGCCCGTGTACGGCGCGGTGAAAGGCGTTCTGGCGCCCGGATCGCCCCTCAACGAGACGTTGAGCGGCACCGCCTTGGGCCACCCCCTCCATCCGCCACTCACTGATGTCGTGATCGGAGCCTGGGCCAGTGCCGTGGCCCTCGATTTCGTCGGAGGCAAGCGGAGCCGCCGGGCGGCTGACCGGCTGATAGCTCTCGGAGTCTGGGCGGCCCTTCCCACCGCGGCGACCGGAATCAATGACTGGACGACGCTGCACGGCTCCGCCCGGCGAGTCGGCGTCGTCCACGGAGCCAGCAATCTCCTTGCTACCGCACTGTTCGGGACATCTTGGCTCGCGCGCAAGGGTGGCCGTCGGTTTCTCGGTAAGGCGTTGGGCTTGGCCGGTCTCAGCACTGTCAGCTTCGGTGGGTTCCTCGGCGGCCACCTCTCCTACCGAAGAGGCGTCGGCGTCGATCACACAGCGTTTCTGGAGGCACCAAACGAGTGGACGGCGGTGGCGGACGACGCCAGCATCAAGGAGTCGGACCCCGTGCTGGTCGAGGTGGCCGGCGTGGAGGTCATGCTTGTTCGCCAAGGTGATTCGCTCTACGCGCTGCTGGATCGTTGCGCCCACCAAGGCGGCCCGCTCCACGAGGGCAAGATCGAGGAGGGCTGCGCCATCTGCCCCTGGCACGCAAGTCGCTATCGCCTCTCTGATGGCGCCGCCCTGAGCGGTCCAACCTCGCACCCCCAGCCTGCTCTTCAGGTTAGGCGTCGCGAGGGCAAGGTCGAGGTGCGACGGTAGGCGGTGCTACGTAGCCCTTACAAAGTAGAGGTTGTCGTAGCCATATCTGGATCGGCGACGGTGTTGCCGCAACCCGCTCGCATATTCCAGGCAGCGATAGCCAAGGGTGCTCAGGTAGTCGATGCAGTCGGCCGTGCTCGGCGAGGCCATCCCCTCATAGTCGCCAGTCTCGATCGTGACCATCGGGCTCCCCTCCGCGAGGATCGTGCTCATCCCTCGCAGAATCGGCAGTTCGGACCCCTCGGCGTCCAGCTTCACGACGTCCGGGATCAAGCCCGCCGGGCGCAGGAACTCATCGAGAGTCACACAACGGACGGGGTACGTCTTGCCTCGCAGTCGCCGACGCTCGGCCTGCGGCACCCTGGCGTTGCTCATTAGCGTGTTGAGAGCAGAGTTACCAATACCAAAGTCCTGGAGATCCATCGTGCCCCTCGCTGAGTGCACGGCCAGTTGGTGAGCTCTTACATTGTCGAGCTGCCCGACATTCCTCAGTAGCACCTCGAATGTGTGCCGAGCGGGCTCGAACGACAGGACGAGCCCCTGTTGCCCGACAGCTTCGCTGGCGAGAAGGGAGTGATAGCCATAGTGGGCCCCCACGTCCACGAAGACCATGCCAGGGCGCAGAGCCTCCAGCAGCACGCGCGTCAACGTGGGCTCGACATAGGTGTGTTCATAGATGTCGGCACCAACGATCTCGGGTAGCACGACCCGCATCCGCTGGCCCGTGAAGACGGTGCAGGTGACTTCGACCGGCCCGGTGAGGCGATGCATCAAGAGGCGCAGCCTCCTCCACGGATGCGTGAGGAACCGCCCGTAGTCCGCTGCTCGGCGTTCGGCCAGGGACAAGGAGTCAAGGAGGGACACGTCAGGGGCGATCGCCTGGTCGCTCCACTGACCATGAGAGCAGGACATCGTCGGGCAAGGCATGCAGGCGCCGGTCGTTCAAGCGGATGCCGTCAGTGACGCGGTTGACCGCCAAGGAGCCGACGGAGTCGGTGCCCTGTCCTATGATCGTTGGTGCGACCCCCACGATCAGGCGATCGACCACTCCAGCCGCCAACATCGAGGTGATCACCTTCGCACCGCCCTCGACGAGGAGGGATTCCACTCCTTCGCCGCGGAGCGCGGCCAAGCCCGCCCCGAGCTCGACTCCATCGGGGCTTGGGTCGACGATATGAATCTTCACGTCGCGGGCCTTCAGCGTCGATCGGCGCTCGTGGCTGGATCGGTTGGTGGACAGAATCGTCGTTGGTGCATCCGCCCCCAGAATCTTTGCCGTCAATGGGATGCGCAGCGCGGAGTCGAGGACGACACGGTGTGGGGAGGCGCCGGGAACCATGCGAACGGTCAACTGAGGATCGTCCTGGATGACGGTGCCTACCCCGACGAGTACTGCGTCACAGGCGGCGCGGAGGGCATGGGAGATCTGCCTCTCTGAGTCGCCGCTGATCCATTTGGAGTCACCGGTTCGGGTTGCGATCCGTCCATCGATGGTCTGGGCATACTTGAGCACAACATAGGGTCGGTCGAGGGGCGGCGATACCTGACCGAGGAGATCACTGGTGTCGATTGCCTCATGGCGAACGCCTACATCGGTAGCTGTGCCCGTAGGGCGACGATGTCCCAGGCGATTCTCCTTTGCCCGTAGATAGGAGAGATTGCGGGCGTGGGCGGCCGTCGCCAAAGGTACGACATCGGCAACCTCGATGCCCGCGTCCCGGAGCCCGTTCACCTTGGCAGGGTTGTTCGTGAGAAGCCGGATCGAACGCACGTCGAGCGCCTTGATGACCGAGGCACCATCGGCATAGTCACGACCATCGACGGCGAGACCGAGACGAACGTTCGCATCGATCGTATCTGCACCGTCGTCCTGCTCCACGTAGGCGCGAAGCTTGTTGATCAGGCCGACACCGCGGCCTTCGTGGCCCGTGGCGTACAAGAGCAGCCCGCGGTCGGACGCGCCAATAGTCCGCATCGCCAGCCGAAGCTGGACGCCGCACTCACACCGCAGCGATCCGAGGCTGTCCCCGGTCAGGCACTCCGAATGCAGTCTCGTCACCACCGACGACATGCCGGCGACGTCGCCCTTGACCAGGGCGAGGTAGACGGACCCGGAGGGGCACTCGAACGCCCGCGCGTCGAAAATGCCATAGGTCGTTGGCATGGCGACCCTGGCCACCTGCAATGGTTGGCTTTCGAGAGGAACTGCCCTGCCGCTCCTCGCTGGCTCGGACCGAATAGGGTTTGCGGCCATGAGCAGGCAGGTTAGCTCGCAAGGGCACGGATCGACGGGTGAATCGGTGATGGCGCAGGCCCTGTATTTCGTCGCCCCAAAGACGGTTGAGGTGCGCGAAGTGCCGTTGAGCGCAGATCTTGATGAGGGCCAGGTCATCGTGCGGACGGAGTACTCGGGTATCAGTGCTGGCACCGAGCTCCTGGCTTTTCGTGGTCAGCTCGACCCGGAGCTACCCCTTGACGAGACGATCGGCTCGCTTGCTGGCACCTTTCGTTATCCCTTCCGTTACGGCTACAGCTGTGCCGGCCGGGTTGAGCGATCGTGGGGCCGATTGGCTGAGGGGACGCTGGTCGTGGCGCTCCACCCGCATCAAGACCGGTTTGTCCTGAGAGAGGACGAGGTCATCGTCTTGGAAGGCGATGATGATGCCAGGGTGGCCACCCTGTTTCCCCTCGTAGAGACAGCGCTTCAGATCTGCCTGGATGCTGGTGAGGCGCTGTGCGAGCATGTCGTCGTGGTCGGACTCGGTGTGGTTGGTATCCTCACCGCTAGCCTGCTACAGCGGTCGGGCGCGTCGGTCATCGCAGCGGAGCCGAAGGCATGGCGACGACGAGCCGCAGCATCCTTCGGCATCCGGGCCGTGGGACCCGATCAGCTCGCCGACGAGGTGAATGAGTGCACGGGCGGACGCGGCGTTCCGCTGTTGATCGAGCTCAGCGGGCAGCCGGCGGCGCTGGCCGGGGGGCTCGCGCTGTTGGCGCACGAGGGCTCTGCCCTGGTGGCGTCCTGGTACGGGACCAAGGACGTCAGCCTTCCATTGGGGGGCGCATTCCACCGCCGCCGCCTCTCCTTGCGCAGCACGCAGGTCTCCACTATTCCTGCCCGTCTGGGTTCTCGGTGGACGGTCGGCCGTCGAAGGGCGCTGGCCCGTGACCTGCTGAAGGAGCTGCCTGTGGGACGACTAGCAACCCACGAGTTTCCGCTGGGCCAAGCCCAAGCGGCCTTCGACGCCATCGACCGCCAGGACGAGGAGCTCCTCCACGTGGCCCTGCGTCATGGATGAGGTGGCGTACCAGGTCGGGACGGCAATGGAGGTACGTGCCCTCCACGTGATGCCGGGGGTGGAGGGCCCGGAGGGCCGGCTCCACGCCCACGACTACCGAATCGAGCTCCTGGTTGAGCGGACCACCCTCGGCGAGGAGGGCATGGTGTGCGACCTTGACCTACTCGATGGCGCCCTGAGCGAGATCGTCGAAAGCGTGCGGGGCCGGGATCTGGAAACGATCCGGCCTGTCGACGCTGAGGCCGTGACGGTGGAGATCTTCGCCCGTTGGGCGCACGACGCCATGGCTGCAGCCGTCCGGTCAGCCGGCGGAGAGATGCTGACTGTGCGGGTCTGGGAGTCCCCGGTGGCTTTCGGCGGCTACCGGGCCCCAGTCGGCTGACTCGACTACACCAGCTCGTCGTAGCCGGCGAGGCAGCGGCGGGCGACGGCATCCCAGGTGAACCGCTCAACAACATGGTCACGGGCGTTGTCACCCAGGCGGCGGGCCAGACTCGGATTGCCCAGCAGCGCCGACACGTGGTCTCGCAGGCCAGCCATGTCCCCAGGATCGACGAGATATCCCGTCTGACCGTGTTCGACGATCTCCGGGACGCCCCCGACTCGACTGGCCACCACGGGCGTGCCGCTGGCCATCGCCTCCAATAGACCCAACCCCAGCAGCTCCGAGATGGGAACCCGGCGTCCGTAGCAGGTCGTCTCGACCGATGGCAGAGCGACAACTGCGGCATGGCGGTAGAGGATGGCAAGCTCCTCGTCTGACACCCCATCAGCGAACTGCACGTTCCGTCCCTCGGCGAGGCATCGCAGGAGTCGGCCGTAATCACGCTCTGGCGGATGACGATCATGGCCGCCGGTGCCGGCCACGATGAGAGGAGTCGCAGCCGGGACGGCCTCGATCAGCCGGTCGACGCCCTTGTGGGGTGTCAGGCGGCCGACAAACAGGACACCCTTGCGATCAGCCCCTGGATCAGGTGCGAACCGGTCGACATCAGCTCCGCCGTAGATGACCCGTGTGCGCGAGGGCGGGGCGCCCTGGATCACAGCGGAGTATCGGGAAACGGTGAAAAAACGGTCGAACAGGTGCGGCAACAGGCCGAGGAGATCCCCGCCGCTGACCCCGTGGTCAGTCGACACCAGGCGCTGGCGCCGCAACGTCCCAGCGACGGCCGACAGCCGGCTCGGCGCGCTGCGCAGGTGATGCGCATGAACCAGGTCGGCATGGGCCAGCGCACTCCACAGCGCTGGCGAGACGGGGTGCGCCGGATGTCCACGGAGATGACCCCAGGGCCTGAGCACCCGGATCCGAACCTGTCCCTCATCGTCGGTCACCCCAGCGGGGGCGCCGAACGTCACCAGCTCGCAGTCCACGTGCTTCGAGAGGGCACGCGCCAGCTCCAAAGGGTAGCGTTCACCTCCGCCGAACAGCCCTCCCCGACCGAAGACAGTGGGGCTCACCTGCACAACCCGCATGGTCGCCGTCTCCCTTGTGACCCTTGGCTCGCCGGACCAAGTGACCGGCGGTTACCTTTACCACCGCCGCCTGGCCGATGTCGCACCGAGATACGGAGGGGAGATCCGGTTCGTATCGTTCTCCGACGGGTTGGTCTTGGCGGCCGCTCGGCGGGCCGGCGAGGTCATGGCTCGGGCGCGGAGCCGCGGTGCCGACCTCATCGTCGTCGACAGCATCGTGGCCAGCTTGCTCGCCCCGTGGCTCGCCACCCACCGGCTCGGTTTGCCCATGGTGGCGATCCTCCATCAGCCACCCGGAGGGATCGACCACAGCCCGTTGGCGACCCGTGTCCGGGCGGCTCTCGACCGCTCGACCTACCGAAGCGCACGGCGCCTGCTCACGGCCAGCCAGGCCTTGGCCGATGAGCTCGAATCAAGCGGGGTTCCGCGGCATCGCCTCAGGGTTGTACCGCCGGGGCGAGATGTCGCTGCCGCCCCTGAAGGCGCGACCCCCGACCTTCGCGCCAAGGGGCGCGTTGCTTTCCTGTGCGTGGCGAACTGGGTCGCGCGCAAGGGGATCCTGTCCCTCCTGAACGCCTATGCCCGGTTGCCGCCTGAGGCCGGCATCCTGCACCTGGTCGGGGATCAGTACAAAGATCGCTCCTACGCGGCGCGCATCATGGCTCGGTTGAGCGCGGCCGACCTGAGCGGCAGGGTGGTAGCTCACGGCCCGGTGACCAAGGAGAGAGTGGCGGCGTTCTACGCTGGCGCGGACGTGTTCGTCCTCCCCAGTTGGAAGGAGCCGTACGGGACGGTCTACGGCGAAGCCATGGCGGCAGGCCTCCCCGTCGTTGGATGGCGGGCTGGAAATCTCGTCAACCTCGCGGAGGATGGCCGACAAGGCGCGCTAGTGCCGCCCGGCGACGTGGAGGGTCTGGCATCAGCGATGCGGAGACTGGCCTTCGATGACGCCTACCGTCTGCGACTTGCGGCCAGCGCCCGTCGGCGAGGAGAGTCGCTGCCGACATGGGACGACACAGCAGGGCTCTTCTTCTCCAACCTCAGCGAGGTATTGAACGAGGGCGGTGCCGTTCGTTGAACGGACGCCAGCTTGAAGGAATTGACCGAGGAGGCGACGGTGGCACAGCTCAGCGTTGAGGCCGAAGCGAAGGAGGTGGGGCTCGACGCCGAGCGCCTCGCCCGCATCGATCGGCACTTCGCCAGATATGTCGACGACGGACGGCTGCCGGGGTGGCTGATCCTGGTCAGCAGGGCGGGCCGGATCGTTCACCTCACCACCTACGGACAGCGCGACCGAGAGGCGGGGGCGCCCGTCGAGCGGGACACCCTGTTCCGGATCTTCTCCATGACCAAGCCGATCACCTCGGTGGCTGCACTCATGCTCTACGAAGAAGGCGCCTTCGAGCTGAAGACGCCGGTCCGCTCGTTCATCCCCGCCTTCGATGATGTCCGCGTGTACCGCTCCGGCTCGGCGCTCAGCCCGGTCCTCGAGCCGGCTGTCGAGCCTGTGCGGATCTGGCACCTGCTCACGCACACCGCCGGGCTGACCTATGGCTTCCACCACGCCCATCCTGTCGATGCCATGTACAGGGCTGCTGGATTCGAGTGGGGCAGCCCCGAAGGCCTGAGCCTGGCCGCCTGCTGTGACCGGTGGGCGCAGCTCCCCCTGCTGTTCCAGCCGGGGCGGGAGTGGAACTACTCGGTGGCAACCGATGTGCTGGGCCGCGTGATCGAGGTGGTCTCCGGGCAGTCCCTCGATGAGTTCCTCGCCGATCGCATCCTGGGGCCGCTCGGCATGACCGAGACCCGGTTCGCGGTGCGACCCGAGGACGCACCTCGGTTGGCGGCGCTCTATGTACCCGAGCCGGGCAATCGCTCGGCCGTGCGCAACGACGCCATGGGGGCGATCGCCCTCAAGGAGCCCCGCTTCCTGTCGGGCGGCGGAGGCCTCGTCTCGACGGCCGCTGACTATCACCGCTTCACCCAGATGCTTCTCCATGAAGGACAGCTCGACGGGGTCCGTCTGCTTGGAACCCGCACCGTCCGCTTCATGACCCGCAACCACCTGCCAGGGAACTCCGACCTGGAGGCCTTCGGGCGTCCGCTGTTTGCCGAGACCAGCTTCGACGGCATCGGTTTCGGCCTCGGCTTCTCCGTAGTGCTCGATCCCCAGGCCAACAGGGTGCTCTCGAGCCCGGGAGAGTACGCGTGGGGAGGGGCCGCCAGCACCGCCTTCTGGGTGGATCCGGCCGAGCAGATCACTGCGCTGTTCCTTACTCAGCTGTTGCCCTCCAGCACCCACCCGATCCGGCCCCAGCTGCGCCAGCTCGTCTACCAGGCTGTGGTCGACTGACTGCAACGTGCCGAGCACCGTCGTACGTGGGGTGGCGGCCGGGGGAGCTCGATCGCCTGGTCAGGCACGGGACCGGCGGACTTGGCCCGACTCCTGCACGGGTATGCGCTGTGTCGGTGGGAGCGGGTATGGAGGTACGGGGACGTTGATCTCGTTCAGCTGGGCCGACTGGCACTGCTGGACCACCGCAGCGCTGTTTTCCGAGGGCTGGGGGAGCGTGGGAACGGACGTGTCCGGCGAGCCCAACCGCAGGGTGGTGGTCAGATCGCCAGTCACGCTTCGACGCCAGGTGGAGAGGTTCGGCACCTCCACGCCGAAGCGGCGCTCGAGGAAGCGGAGCTGTGAAGTGTGGTCGAACGTGTCCGAGGAAACATAGCCACCGCGGCTGAAGGGAGAGATGACGAGGAGGGGTACCCGGAAGCCAAGACCAATGGGACCGGCGACCCCTTTGGCCTGATCGGGCAGTGGATTTACCGTCAGGTACTCGCCGGGGGTTCCCGGCGGTGGGGTGGGTGGCGCCACGTGGTCGAAGAACCCGTCATTCTCGTCATAGGAGACGAACAACACCGTCTTGGCCCAAACTTTGGGATTGGACACGAGCGCGCTGAGAACCCGATTGGTATAGACCTCACCGCGCTCCGGGGGTGCGGGCGGATGCTCGTCCTGACCATCGGGGATGGTGGGGGAGATGATCCAGGAGACTTGAGGGAGCTTGTCGTTGGCGACGTCGGCGGCGAAGTCAGAGGCGAACGAGGGTACGAAAGCGTTCTGGTACAGAGGAGAGCTCGGATCGGAGTACTGCCTGAAGTAGAGGAGGATGTTGTCAGAGACGGCCTTGGCGATGGGGCTTGAGGGCTGGTACTGGTCGCCGGCGGGGTTGTAGACCTTCCATGAGATGCCTTTGGCCTGGAGCCTTTCGGGCATCGTTGTCCACGACACGCTGAATTTGGCAGCTGGATTGGTGAAGAGGACTGGTCCTCCGCCTCGGCCGCCGGGATCCAGCGTGCCGGACAGAGCGTAGAGCCGGTTGGGGTCGGTCGGGCCCAGCACCGAGCAGTGATAGCCGTCGCAGATGGTGAAGGCGTCAGCCAGCGCGTAATAGAAGGCGAGGTCGCGACGTGTGTAGTAGCCCATCGTGAGGACCCCGTTGGCCGGCCCTTCGTTGGACGGGTCGGTGTGGACCTCGACGAAGCGGTCCATCCGACCCCCATTCCAGCATTGGTGCTGGGGGCCCCAGTTGTGGGTCAGATCGAAGGTGCACTCGGCGTTGGTCGTGGCGGTGTCGAGATGGAACGGCAGGAGACGGCCGGCGGGAGGCTTCGAGGTGTTGGCGGGCCACGATTGGGCAAACGGACCCAGGTCTGAGCCCCGATGGTCGTTGAAGCCGCGCACGCCCCGATAGGTACCGAAGTAGTGGTCGAAGGAGCGGTTCTCCTGCATAAGGAACACCACGTGCTCGACGGCTCCGAGATCCGAGCCCGCAGGATTGACTGACGCGGCCTTTCGCACTGTCGACCCCGTGCACGCTCCGAGCAGGGCCGCGCCTCCAGCGGCCAGGCCCAGGTTCAGCAGCTGGCGCCGGGACATGACGGCGCGCTCCTGATCGGGCATTGCGTCTGACACCCGCACGGCGTACTACTCTACGCTGAGGAACGTTGGACCGCCCAGTGATGCCCAACGCGACTTGGGGGAGTCGTTCAGCCTGGTCGTGTGGTTGCCGACAGCCGGTCCACCTCTGCTGCAGTCAGCTTGAGCGTGGCGGCCGGCAGGATCTGCTCGAGCTGCTCCGTGGTCCGTGCGCTGGCGATCGGGGCGACGACCCGCGGCTGGGCGAGTAGCCAGGCGAGCGCCACGGCCGCCACTGTGGTCTCGTGGGCGGCGGCGACCTCGTCGAGTGCCTCGAGCACAGCTACGCCCCCTTTGTCGAGGTAGGCGCGGGCGGCCTCGGCCCGCTCCGACTGGACGGCCCCGCCGCCCGGCCGGTACTTGCCGGTCAAGAAGCCCTTCGCCAGCCCGAAGTAGGGAACCACGGCGAGGTCCCAGGTGTCAGCGACGGGCAGCAGCGTGCCCTCGAAGTCGCGTTCGACCAGGTTGTAATGAGGCTGCAGGACCGTGAACTCCGCCAGCCCGTGCTTGCGCTGGAGCGCGAGGGCGGCGGTGAGCCGACCCGGCGCATAATTGGATGCCCCGATGTGAAGGGCGGCGCCGCGCCGGACGAGTGCGTCGAAGGCGCGAATCGACTCCTCTAGCGGCGTTTCCGGATCGTCGAAGTGGGCGTAATAGAGGTCGATGTGGTCAGTCTGCAGGCGCTCGAGCGAGGCGTTCGCCTCACTCTCGATCGTCGCTGCTCGTAGGTTGCGGACCGCTCCGCGACCGCCGCCCACCTTCGTGGCCAGAACTATCTGGTCGCGGTTGCCGCGGTCGGCTATCCACTGCCCGATAATCGTCTCCGAGCGGCCGTGCTCGAGAAGGTAGGAATTGGCGGTGTCGATGAAGTTGCCGCCAGCGCTGGTGTAGGCGTCGAGGATGGCGTGGGATCGCGGCTCATCGGCCGTCCAGCCGAACACGTTGCCGCCTAGGCAGATTGGGAAGACGTCGAGCCCGGTGCGCCCAAGAGAGTTCACGGTCATCTACTCCTTGGTGTCGTGGAAGATAGGGACGGCGAGCATCTCGAGTTGATCTGCGTGTCATTCAACTGGCCAGTTCCTCATAGCGAAAGCAGCTGGTGAGATGGTCGTTCACCAGGCCGGCGGCCTGCATGAACGCGTAACAGATCGTGGGCCCGACGAATTTGAAGCCCCGCTTCTTCAAATCGCTGCTCATGGCTTCAGCCTCCGGAGTCTTGGCCGGGATCTGGCTGCCCTCAGTCCAGGCGTGAACGATGGGGCTGCCATCGGCAAAAGCCCACAGGTAAGAGTCAAGGGAGCCGAACTCTTGCTGGACGGCCAGTACAGCCTGCGCGTTGGTAATCGCGGCGGCCAGCTTTTGCCGGTTGCGGATGATGCCTTCTGTTGCGAGGAGCCGGTCCAAATGGAGCTGTTTGTACTTGCTGACCTTTAGAGGATCGAAGTCGTCGAGGGCTTCTGCGAAGTTCTTGCGCTTCTGGAGGACGATTCGCCAACTAAGGCCCGCTTGCATCGCGTCAAGCACCATGAACTCGAACAGCTTCCTGTCGTCATGTATGGGTACGCCCCATTCGGTGTCATGGTACGTAATCATCAACGCATCACTTCCCACCCAACTGCAGCGTCGATGGATCATGAGAGAACGGCACCCAACGCCACGAAGTTGCTCCTTCCTTCGGCTCCAGTGTCCCCTGCGCCACTCCTCGATTCGTACCCGAACGATAGATGTCGCGAGAAGAGCACGCCGGAGGCCGGTTACTCTTCGAACCTCGTCGGTGATTTGCTCGCCGGCGAGGCCGGGGCTGAGTTCTTCGGCGCCGCGACTCTATCGCCGTGCCCCACAACGAGCACCAGGTGGCGACGGCAACCCGGAGCCGCAGCAAGCAAGGAGCGTGTTCGCCATGGACGCAGACGTCATCGTCATCGGGGCCGGACTGGCCGGCCTGGTCGCCACCCACGAGCTCACCACAGCAGGCAAGAAGGTCGCTCTGGTCGACCAGGAGAACGCCGCCAACCTGGGCGGGCAGGCGTTCTGGTCTTTCGGCGGGTTGTTCATGGTCGGCACGCCCGAGCAGCGCCGCCTCGGAGTGCACGACTCGTGCGAGCTGGCCTGGAGCGACTGGCAGGGTAGCGCCCGGTTTGACCGTCTCGACGACCAGGACGCATGGGCGGTCCGCTGGGCCCGAGCCTATGTCGAGTTTGCTGCTCGGGAGAAGCGCTCGTGGCTGCTCAGCTTCGGCATCAAGCTCCTGCCGACGGTCGGCTGGGCCGAACGGGGCGACCTGCGCGCTGACGGGCACGGCAACTCCGTGCCTCGCTTCCACATCGCCTGGGGCACCGGCACCGGCGTCGTCGAACCCTTCGTTCGGTCTGCCCAGGCAGCCGCGGCGAGCGGGCTGGTCCGCTTCTACCATCGCCACCAGGTCGACGAGCTGATCATCAGCGCTGGCGCCGCCACCGGCGTACGCGGCGTCGTCCTCGCTCCCGACGACAGCCCCCGTGGGGCCCCCTCCAACCGCGACAGGATCGACGAGTTCCAGCTCGCCGCCCAAGCCGTGATCGTCACCAGCGGAGGGATCGGCGGAAACCACGAGATGGTCCGCCGGTACTGGCCCGAAAGGCTCGGACAGCCCCCGGCGCGCATGATCACCGGAGTCCCGGCCTACGTCGACGGGCGCATGCTCGACATCGCAGCGGATGCCGGGGCGTGCCTCGTGAACCGTGACAGGATGTGGCACTACACCGAGGGCGTTCGGAACTGGGACCCAATCTGGCCGTCGCACGGAATCCGCATCCTGCCCGGGCCGTCGTCCATGTGGTTCGACGCCCTCGGCCGGCGCCTGCCCGTCCCGTGCCTGCCGGGCTACGACACCATCTCCACTCTTCGCCACCTGCGCACCGCCTCGGATCTGGCCGGATACGACCACTCGTGGTTCGTGCTCACACAGAAGATCATCGACAAGGAGTTCGCCCTCTCCGGCTCCGAGCAGAATCCCGACATCACCAGCAAGAACCGGGCCGGATTCGCGCGCGAACGGCTTCTTGGCAGGGGCGCCCCCGGCCCGGTCGAGGCATTCAAGCGTCACGGCGCCGACTTCGTGGTGGCCAACACCCTCGAGGAGCTCGTCGGGGGCATGAACCGCCTCACGGACCGGCCGCTGCTCGACGCGGCGGCACTCCGGGCGCAGATCCAGGCCCGCGACCTGCAGATGGCCAACCCGTTCTCCAAGGACGCCCAGGTGCAAGGCATCCGCAACTCCCGCCGCTATCTCGGGGACCGGCTCGGCCGCGTCGCCGCCCCTCACCGGATCCTCGACCCCGACGCTGGCCCCCTCATCGGCGTCAGGCTGCACATCCTCACCCGCAAGACCCTCGGCGGCATCCAGACCGACCTCGACTCCCGGGCCCTCGACACCGAGCGCCAGCCCATCCCCGGCCTCTATGCCGCCGGGGAGGTCGCTGGCTTCGGCGGTGGAGGAATCCACGGCTACAACGCCCTCGAAGGAACGTTTCTCGGCGGCTGCCTCTTCACCGGCCGTGCCGCCGGCCGGGCAGCGGCGAGGGCTGTGTGAAGGACCGGCCCTCCGATGAGGCCGATGAGTCCGATCAGTATCGTCGTCCTCGATCGGCTGTCGTGGTGGGTTGGCGGATTAGAGTCGACCGAGGAGCGGACGGGCCACGCGAGGAATGGGCATGAGTTCAGGTAACGGAGACCTAGCGGTGCCAGTCGGGCCGCGCGATCACGTGCGGGGTCCCGAGGGGGCGGCGATCACCCTTGTCGAGTACGGAGACTACGAGTGCTCCTACTGCGGGCAAGCGTTCCCCATCATCAAGGAGCTGCAGCGTCGGTTCACCGGCGCTCTGCGATTCGTGTTTCGCAACCTGCCACTTGCCGAGGTGCACCCCCATGCCGAACGGGCGGCCGAGGCAGCCGAGGCGGTCGGGATACAGGGAAAGTTCTGGGAGATGCACGACCTCCTCTATCGACACCAGGACGATCTGACCGACCGGGCTCTGATGGCGTACGCCGAGCAGGCGGGTGCCGATGTGGACGAGGTGGTCTCGCTCCTCGCACTGGGCGGCACGCGGCAGCGGGTACAGGACGACGTGTCAGGGGCAATTCGAAGCGGTGTAAACGGGACGCCGTCGTTCTTCGTCAATGGCGCCCGCTACGAGGGATCCTGGGCACTCGAGCCGTTCAGTGAGCACCTGCAGGAAGTCCTCGCTCGATAGAGGGCGTGACGCCACCGGACCCGCACAGCCAGGCGACGGCATGAGTCGCCGTCAGCCGCCCAGCCGGGCCGAGCTGTTGGCAGCTGAGGGCAAGCGGGTCCCTGATGTTGTGGCGCCTGGCCTCGACGTCATCTTTTGTGGCATCAACCCAGGACTGTGGTCCGCCGCAGTCGGCCACCACTTCGCCCGCCCGGGCAACCGCTTCTGGAAGGTGCTCCACGCTGCCGGGTTCACCGAGGAGCTGCTATCGCCTTCGGACGAACGCCGGCTCCTCCAGGTCGGGGTGGGGGTGACGAACCTGGTCAGCCGGGCGACCGCCTCTGCGGACGAATTGGACCGCCACGAGCTTCGACGGGGAGGGCGCAATCTCGCCCGAAAGGTGCGCCGGCTGCATCCTGGCGTCGTCGCCTTCCTCGGCCTGATCGCCTATCGGTCCGCGTTCGATCGGCCCGGCGCCACCGTGGGGGAGCAGGCAGAACGGCTGGGTGGCGCCAGGCTCTGGCTCCTCCCGAACCCGAGCGGCGCCCAGGCCCACTACCAGGCGGACGAGATGGTCAGCGCCTTGCGCGCGCTGCGAGAGGCGACTCAACGCGAGCGCCGGCGGGCTGGCCGGTCGGGCAGTCAGCTCGGGACGGCTGAGTGACCGAGCGCTGCGAGACCGAGTCGCTCGAGGTGGTCGACGAACAACTGAGGGTGTCGATACATCCAGTCGTGGTCCACGTAGCCGGGAGCATCCACGACCGTGAACGAGGCGTGCAGCTCACGCGCGAACTCTTGGCCATCGCTCCGATTGAGAAGCGAGTCGCGGTTTGCCCAGAGCACGTGGGCGGGAAGTCCCGCCTCGGCGATGAGGTGGATATCGCGGGAGCGGCCACTGGTGAAGCCCCACCAGGCTGCATCGATCAGCTGACGCGGGTGGGTGAGCCACGAGAGCATGAAGTCGGCTGCCGCCCGCGGCGTGGCCATGCCGAGCAGCCCGAGAGGATGGCGCATGGCCTCCTCAGCGAGGGCCCACTCGCGCGACACCGCGAGGGTGTCAGAAAACACCAGTTCGACGACTCGCTCCGGGTGACGGACTGCGAACCCGAGCTCGATCCCGCCGCCGAACGAATGGCCGAGGAAGCTCGCTTCCTGTAGTTCGAGCTCGTCCAGGGTGGCGGTGAACGACCGGAGCACGTCGTCATAGCGCCAGGGACCCCGAATTGCGTAGATGTCGGTGAGCACCACTCGGCATCGTTGGGCGAGGAGTCGCGCCGTCGGTCGATAGATCTCGGGCCGGGTCGCGTATCCCGGTATGAGCACCAACGGCCGACCGACTCCCTCGTCCAGTCCAACAGGTAGGGGCTTCGGGACGGTGACGCGCTGTTGCCTGGTCATGGTCACGTCTTACCAGAGCGGGAGCTCAACCCTCGTCTCCGTCGCGCCGCCGTCACGGATCGGCCGACCGAACAGCAAGTAGCACCCCCGCCGGATCAAGAGGTCGCGACCCGGTTGGCCGGTCGGTCTCCTCTTCCACCGGCGTCGCCATGCCAGTCCGGCCGGCGCCGGGAAGTCAGGTCCGAGGCAGAGATGATGCCCAGCAGGCGATCGCCGTCGATGACCAGCGCCCGCCCCGCCGGCGACTGGGCCATCAGCTTCGCCACCTCGGTTGCGGGTTGGTCGGGGCGTACGACCGCGACACTGGCCAGTGGCCAGGCCACGTCGACGACCCGACGGATGCGCCGCTCGGCAGGTGGGACGGACCTGAGCTGGTTGACGTCGACGAGGCCGGATAGTCCGCCCGACCAGGCTTCGAGCGGGAACGCAGTGGGATGAGGAGCGAGCGCGTAGTCGTCCATGAAGGCTTGGACGGTCACCCAGCCGGGGCTGCGGACAGGGTCAGCCGACATGAGGTCGACCGCCCTGAGGTCCTGGAGACCGTGAAGCAACCTCGCCTGGCTCCGTTCCGCGCGAGACGCGGTCATCAGGAACCAGCCGACCAGTGCCAGCCACAGGCCGCCAAACCCAGAGAGGGCGAACCCCACGAGACCCAGTGCCACCAGGGCAAGTCCGAGGACCCAGCCAATCCGGCTGACCGTCTCGGTGGCCCGAAGCTTGTCCCCATGGTGGCGCCAAAGGGCGGCATGAAGCAGGCGACCGCCGTCGAGGGGAGCCCCAGGCAGGACATTGAAGACGGCGAGGATCAGATTGATTGCCCCGAGCCAGTCGAAGGCGGCGGCGACCAGGGGAGACCACCCCAGTGCACCCAAGGCAAGCCCGACCGCGCCGAGACCGAGACCGAGGGCAAAGCTCACCAAGGGGCCGATTCCAGAGATGCGGAACTCTGCGGCGGGACTCCGCGCCTCGCCGTCGATGCGGGTCAGGCCTCCCAAAGCCCACAGCGTGATTCCGTCGACGGCCGAGCCTTGGCGGCGAGCTACCACGGCATGGCCCAGCTCGTGGGCGAGGATCGCCGCGATGAACGCCACGGCGGTGAGCGAGCCCGCCACGCCATAGGCCCAGCTGCTGGAGCCCGGGGCATTGGACGGCAAGGTGGTACCGGCGAGCCCTGCCCCCAAGAGCACCGCCAGCACGGGAAGGCTCCAATTCAGCCCGACCTTCACCCCTGCGATGCGGCCGAGCCGAATGCTGTCCCTCATCGCTCCTCCTTCACACGGGTGCGCTCGTCCGCCCCACTCTTCAAAACAGCATCGGAGGCACCGTTATGCCGTGGTCAGGGCGTGCCGCCGTAGCCCGGTCGTTGGTCACGCGGACGCTGGTCGGAGCAGGCCGGCGATGAGCGTGTCGAGCACGAGGTCGACCTCGGCCCGGGCGGCGCGAGGGTCCGGTGCACGGGCTATGTAG
The DNA here is from genome assembly GCA_036270875.1 of Acidimicrobiales bacterium. Taxonomy (NCBI): domain Bacteria; kingdom Bacillati; phylum Actinomycetota; class Acidimicrobiia; order Acidimicrobiales; species Acidimicrobiales bacterium. The sequence continues at coordinate 35,141 of DATBBR010000007.1, read as the reverse complement.
AGCGAGGCGCCGTAGAGGCCACCGAGGGCGACGTGGGTGAGCGCGTCGATGGCAATCCCCCCGAAGGTGGTCGTGCCGAGCAGCGGCGTGAGCACCGTGCGCAGCATGGGCAACTCGACGGGGTCGATGCCGACTTCCAGGACCTGCGATTGCAGGACCGACACGCTGTCGAGCACGACGATGCGACGGAAAGCGGGCTCGAGGCAGGCGTCGAGGAAGGCCGACAGCCCAGCGCGGACAGCCTCCCAGGGTGACGCCTGGGAGGCTGCTGCCTCCATGACCTGGGAGAAGACCTCGTCCTCCACCGCCTCGTAGACGGCGCGAAACAGCGCCTCCTTACCCGAGAAGTGGTGGTAGAGCGCGCCGCGGGCGACTCCCGCCTGCTGGATGATGTCGTCGATCGACGTCGCTGCATAGCCGTGCTCGGTGAAGTTCTGCCGGGCGACGGCGATCAGGAGGCTGCGCGTCGCCTCGGCTTGACGGGCTCGGAGCGGCTTGACAGACACCCGCCACCGTACCAGACTGACCGACAGTCGGTCACCGATCTCAAGTCGGTTAAAGATGTACGGTCGGTCCGGCGTCAAGATCCATCCGTTCAAGTCGCAGCTCGAGTTGGAGGCGTGAGATGAGAGAGCAAGGGGTCCTGCGGGCACGACGGGTACCGGTGGTGGCGGACGAGCCGCTGATCGGTCGAGATCGGTTCGACCCCTATCTGTTGGAGCACGCTGCGCTCGGGCCGCCACAGGGTTCTCGAACTGGATCCCGGCAACGGACACAGGAGCTTCACGGATGAGAGTCGCGGACACAGCACACAGGTCGCGCCCATGGCGGATCCACGAGCTCACCCGGGACTTCCGGCTCGAGGATGTGTGGGCGCTCGCCGAGATCGGCGGCCCGGACGACTTCCCGCGGCTGGTGCAGGTGATCGCTTCCTTCGACCCGTCGCAGAGCTCGTCGATCGCTGTCCGAACGCTCTTCGCGATCCGCTGGAAGATCGGGGCGCTCCTGCGCTGGGACGGGCCGGATGCCGGGCTCGGCTCGCGAGTGCCGACGCTTCGGGACCGGTTGCCGGCGGATCTGCGCGACGCCCCATCTGGCCCCGACACCGCCGCGGGCCCCTTCACCTCCCTGTACCTGCTGGAGGACGAGTGGGCGGCGGAGATCGCCAATCAGACCGTGCACGGGGTCATCCACATTTCCCGAGTCCCGGACGAGACCGGAGGTTTTGTCGCCCAGATGGCCGTCTACGTCAAGCCAAACGGGCCGCTCGGCGCGGCCTATATGGCCGCGATCAGGCCGTTCCGGTACATGATCGTGTATCCCACGATGCTGCGCGAGCTCGGCCGGAGCTGGCGCCCTGCGAGCGTGGCGGCGCTACCGTAGGCAGGGTGCTCGGCTACGCGGCGGCCGGACCCACGGGCTCCAGGCCCCGACGGGTGGTTCTCACGCTGGCCCTGGTCATCGGGGCGGCGCTGGTCGCCACCACCGGCGCGATCCACCTGCACCTGTGGGCCACCGGGTACCGGAACATTGCCACCATCGGCCCGCTGTTCCTTTTCCAGGGCATTGCCGGTGCCGTCATGGCAGTGGCCCTCGTCGCCTGGCGGCGGCTGTTGATGGTGGTGGCAGCTACGGGGTTCATGATCGCCACCATCGGCGGGCTCTTGCTCAGTGTGTACGTCGGGTTGTTCGGCTTCACCGACACCCTGGCCGCCCCATTCGCGGGCGTCTCGCTGGCGGTCGAGAGCATTGGTGCCGTCGTCCTGGGGGCGGTCGGAATCGCGCTCGCGCTCGGAGAGCTCGGGTCAGCCAAGGCGCGACCGGCGCCGGTGACGGGCGGCTGAGTGGTGCCCGAGAGTAAGTGAGGCGAACCCGTGAGCGGCGTATTCGACGGTGTGCGTGTGCTCGATCTCTCCTGGGGGATCGCCGGGCCGATGACGACAATGATGCTGGCGGACAACGGCGCCCAGGTGACGCGCATCGAGCCGCCCGCTGGAGACCCCTTCGCGTCCCAGGCGGGTTACCGGGTGTGGCACCGTGGTAAGCGAAGCGCCCGCCTCGACCTTGCCTCCACTGATGGCCGCGGCGCCTTCATGGCCCTCGCCTCCAAGGCCGACCTCGTCGTCGAGAGCTTCTCGCCGGGAACGGCGGCGCGACTTGGAGTCGATCGGCCAACCCTGGCGCGCGATAACCGGCGGTTGATCACCTGCTCGATCACGGGGTACGGCCGGGAGACCGAGCACAGCGACCGCCCGGGATATGACGCGCTCGTGGCCGCTCGCGTAGGGCTGCTCTATGACCAACGAGGCCGCCGGGGCACCCCAATGGAGTACATCCGGGGCTCGTCCGGACCCTATCCGGAGTTCGACGGCCCCGAAGGTCTTGTGCGTGGCGCAGGTCGGGCGGGTCCCATCTTTCCGCGGACGCCGTGGCCGAGCATCGGGGCGATGTACTTCGCGACTCTCGGGGTAGTGGCGGCGCTTCGAGCTCGCGAGGTGACCGGCGAGGGCCAGGCGGTCGAGACATCGCTGCTGCAGGGAGCGCTGGCGGCGGTGTGCCTCAACTGGCAGCGAGTGGAGCGCCCGGATGCCCCCTCGTACTGGATGTGGCCGTCGGACTCCCGGTCCATCGACGGCCTGTACGAGTGCGCAGACGGTCGATGGGTCCACCACTGGTCGCTGCGCCCGAGCTGGGTGCTGGGGTCGGTTGAGGGCGAGGACCTGAAGCCGATGGCGCTGGAGACCGCTTACCGCGACGACCCTGACCGTCTGTCGATGGACGGGGAAGGGCTCCTCACCGGCATCTTCCTTCACCCCCAGCTCGCCGAGGCCTTCAAGAAGCATTCATCGGCGTCATGGGTGCGGGCAGGATCTGAGGCCCAGCTGGGCGTGGGGATGGTGCGGTCGCCGGCTGAGGCACTGGCCGACGACGCCTTCCGAGCTGACGGTTGCGTGGTCGAGATCGAGGATCCCGAGGTCGGGCGGATTCGCCACGTCGGCAACGTGCTCGAGTTCAGCGCAACGCCTGGCCCGGTGACGCGGCCAGCGCCCCGGTCAGGCGAGCACACGGCTGCGGTCCTCGCCGAGGCGGCCGCAGCTTCTCCAGGCTCCTCGCAACGGTGGCCGAGCGGCCGTTCGCTGGGGCACGCCCTGGAGGGAGTGCGCGTGCTCGACCTGGGGCTTGGGGTCGCTGGTCCGTTCGCCGGCAGGGTTCTCGCCGACCTGGGCGCAGATGTCATCAAGGTCGACGCGCTGCACGACGGCTTCTGGGCCGGTACGCACATGGGTCTCGGTTCCAACCGGGGCAAGCGGAGCATCGCCGTGAACCTGAAGGACGAGCGCGGCGGGGGTGTGCTCGACACGCTGCTCGAACGCGCCGATGTGCTCCTGACGAACTGGCGCCCGGGCGCCGCGGCCCGCCTCGGGCTGGACTACGAGACGCTTCGGGGCCGGTTTCCCGCGCTCGTCTACTGCAACACGCGGGGCTACGAGAAGGGCCCGAGGTCGGACCTTCCTGGCACCGATCAGACCGCGTCGGCGCTCACTGGCGTCGAGTGGGAAGACGGGGCCTGCGATGCCGGGAACCCACCACTGTGGCCGCGGTCGAACATGGGCGACACGGGCAACGCCATGCTGGCGGCGATCGCCATCTCGGCTGCGCTGTTCCACCGCGAGAAGACAGGGGAAGGTCAAGCGGTCAGCACGTCGATCGTCAACGCCGGACTGCTGCACACGTCGTACGCGTGGATCGACCAGGACGGGGCGCCCGCCGAATGGCGGCACGTCGATGGTCAGCAGTACGGCCTGTCGCCCTTCTACCGGCTGTACCGATGCGCCGACGACGGCTGGGTCTTCCTGGCGGCCCTGCGTCCGGAGGACCGCACAGAGCTGGCGTCGGCAATTGGAGCCCCTGAGTCCGGCCTCGAGGATCCGGAGTCGTGCGTCGCCCTTCTCGAGAGCCGCCTTCGCGAGCGGCCGGCGAAGGAGTGGTTCGCCGGCCTGGACGAGGCAGGCGTACCTGTTGAGCTCGTCGACGAGACATTCTGTCGCAGGCTCTTCGACGATCCCAAGCTACGCGCCGGTGGCCTGGTGGCCGAGACCTGGGCGGCCAACGTGGGCCGATTCGAAGATCCCGGTCTGCTGGTCAATCTGTCGAGCACATCCGGCGTCGTCCAGCGCGGCCCGTGCATGTGCGGCGAGCATTCCCGGGAGGTCCTGTCGGACCACGGCTACAGCGAGGACGAGGTGGATGCCCTGATCGCAGACGGCGTCATCCTCGACGCCGCGGTCGAGACGACGTGACCACCCTGTGGGCGGACCTGGCGAGCTCCGCCTCCGCCGAGGCGAGGACATCGCTGCTCATGAGCCCGGCGATCATGGACTGTAAGGGTGTTCACCGACCAAAGGGGTCGACAGGCCTCACCGGGAGGCGCACACTGAAGGAGGACGCCTCGGGTGCGGGCCGGCCTGGCCCCCTGGCGCTCCGGCGCTGGCTTCGTTCCACGAGCGAAGCCGGCCGCGTCCCCACCGAGGGTGACCGCGCTCTGGTCAACCGTCGCCGTTTGTGGTGCTCGGGGCGGCGCGACGTCGTCCCCCCGCTGGCGTCCCGGTCAGGGTGGTTTGGGGATGGACGGCCAGCACTTGGGGGGACCGCGGCTGCTGGCTGAAGTCGAAGTCGGCACTGAGGTTCCCGAGGACGTTGACGTTCTCGCGGACATCGGGGCGGGGATCGGGGCGTCCGTCGGTGCGCGGATCGAGGCGCTGTCCGTGGAGGAAGTCGTCCTCGATGAACTTGTCGTAGGCGTCGAAGGACAGCGTCTGATGGTCGACGAAGCCCTTGCGAGCGTAGGGGCTGATCACGATTCCCGGCACACGCAGCCCATAGCCGTTCTGGTCGACGTTCGGCGGTACGACCTGGTCGTAGAACCCGCCCCAGTCGTCCCAGGCCAGGAAGATCGCCGTGGAGCTCCAGTCGGGACCGCGCATGACGGCATTCACGAGACTGGTCACGTAGCTCTGGCCCGCCGACACGGCGGCGGGCGGGTGCTCGCTCACCGCCCCCGATGGCGCCACCCACGACACCGCCGGGAGGCTTCCTTTGCTGGCCGCGCCGTAGAAATTGTCGACCGATTGGATGTTGCCGAGCTGGCCGTCGGCCTTGACTGTGTCGAAGTACGGCAGCGGGTTCCAGATGCCAGGTGTCACCGCGTTCTGACGGACGGGAGCGCAGCTGAGGGCGGCATCGTTCTCACAGTCGGGCTCGGTGCCCGCTACGACGTAGTAGCCCCAGCTCACGTTGTCCTTGTGCAAGAGGTAGGTGAGGTCGGTCCACGCGTAGATGGGCGAGGGGGCGTCGGTCGGCCGTAGGTTGCCGGCCGCCGGCGGGCGGATGCCGGGCGTCTGCACTTGGTTGACGCAGCTGGCCGGGTTGTCGTGCTGAGTGCAGGCGGCGGACCACTCCGACACTTGGAACAGGTGCTCGGGCAGGCTCCAGGAGGCGTTGGGCTCGAACATGTGGTCCTGGAGCACGAAGCTGTTGGCGTAGGCCCAGTAGTTGGGGATGTCGCCGGCGGTGTGGTAGCCCATCACGTCGGGCTGTGAGCTGTTGGTGCAGGCCGGGTCGGTGACATCGAGACAGCCTCGTCGCCCACCTTCGGCCTGTGCGACAAAGCCATCCATCTTTCCGCCGTTGACGTCGGCGCTGGCGTTGGACTGGCTGTGGGGGCCGCCGCCATTGACATCGGCGTGATCGGGAAAGGGCTTGACGCACTGGTTGCTCTGAGGGTCGGGCACGCACACCGTGGGAACGCCGTTGGCCATGGGTATGCCTTCGGCTCCGGGGTAGGTGCCGAAGTAGGTGTCGAACGAGCGGTTCTCCTGCATGACCACCACGACGTGGCGGATCTTGCCGATCCCACTGGCTGCGACTCCCGAAGGGCTCGAGCCACTTGAGCTGCAGGCGGCCAGGGCCGCCGCCGCAAGCATGGTTGCCAGCACGACGCCCGCCGACCTGGGCCGGATGACTCTATGACGCGCGATGGGCCGCCGGCAGGCTGATCGAGCACACGATTCTCGCACCACCGAAGTATTGAAGATCCCCTGGTAGAATGTCAACCCTGGTTGTCGATATCGGAGCTCGGTACCATGAGCCGGAGCGGCGCACGTTCAGAAGCAGGAAAGGGAGAGAAGGCAGCCCAGCCGAAGCCCCGACCGATGGGCGTCGGTGCTGCCCTGCGCCAAGCGTGGGTTGGCTACCGGCGTCGATTGGACGAGGAGTTGGCTGCTGCTGGCTTTGGCGATCACGGCTTTCCCGACGGACGAGTGCTGCGCATCTGCTCGACGTCCGCCGACGCCACGATCTCGCAGATTGGTCGCGAGCTCGGGATCACGCGGCAGGGTGCGAGCAAGATCGTCGCCAGCCTTCGTGGTCGCCGGTATGTGAGGCTCATCAACTCGCCGACGGACGCGAGAGAGAAGATCGTGAGGCTCACGCCGCGGGCCACCGAGTACCTCGCCGCGCATCGGACGGCGGCTCGAGGCATCGAGCGTCAATTGCGCGCCGAGGTTGGAGCGGAGGCGTTCGACGGTCTGTACCTGCTTCTCGATGCCCTTGGGGGCGATGAGCAACCCCGCCTGAGCGATTATCTGCGCCGTCGAGGCCCGTCGATTCCCTTGTAGGCGCGTGGCGGTGCGACGTGGCTCACCGTGGAGCGCTCGTCCTGGCCCACTTGTCTGCCCGGCTCCAACGCGCCCTGGACGAGGTCGACCAACCGCTCGGCCCAGTCCTCGAGGATCGGCCCTCCAGCCAGGTGCTGAGTGATGTACGCGCCGTTGAGCAGGTTGACCGCGATCTCGACATCGGCATCCGCTCGCACCTCTCCCCGCTCGATCCCACGCTCGATGATGATGCCGTACGAGCGCGCTCGGGGACGCACGAGCTGGCTCCGGAGGCGTTCGAGGAGCTCGGGATGCTCGACCTCTTCCGCGAGAACGGTCCCCAGGATGCCAAGCCCCATTCGCTCGATCACCTCCTGCATCTCGCGTAGCAGGGCGACGAGGTCTCCTCTGGTGCTGCCCGTGTCGGGAGCATGATCCCCCAGCGGCAGGCTGGCCAGCGCGGCCAGTGCCAGGTCGAACTTGGAGGGGAACCGGAGGTAGATCGTGGGCTTGCTCACCCCGGCGGCCTCCGCCACGGCCGGGATCGACATGCCCCGATAACCCCGCTCGGCCATGACGGCCAGCGCGGCCGACAAGATGGACTCCTCCCGTCCGGGCGCCCGCGGTCGACCCTGGGCGCGGCGGGGTGGAGCCGAACGAGGCATCTCCCGACCACGGTCCTCGATCTCGCCCGGTTGAGCCGGCAGGAGCTCGGGGGGTTTTTCTTTACCAGTCATACTGGTAAAGTTACTAGGAGAAGAGCCCGGCCGGGGCCATCCGGCGGGCCGGTGAAAGGAGCATGGTCATGAGACGATCGATAGTGGTCGGCGTCGACGGCACTGCCGACAGCATCACCGCTCTTCGGCGGGCTGCCGAGCTTGCCCGCACGTCCAACCTGCTGCTCGTCGTGGTGCACGTTCGCCACACGTCCACGTGGGCCGGCCTGTCCCCGCTGTCTGCTGGCTACGCCACCCAGACCCTGGACGAGATCGAGGCGGAGGCCCGCCAAGCGACGCTCGGGGCGCTCGAGCAGCAGGCCGTCGACTGGGAGTTCGTCGTGCGCGCCGGCGAGCCGGCCCGCGAGCTGATCGCAGTGGCCGAGGAGCGCTCGGCTCTGTACATCGTGGTCGGTGGCCGGCCTCACAGCGCGCCAGCCAGCGTCCTCCTCGGATCGGTGGCCACCGCGGTGGTTCACCACTTCCAGGGCTCGGTCCTCGTCGTCCGCTCCAAGGACGACTCGGAGTGGATCGCGTCAGAGCACGCCCGAGACCGCTGGCGGCTTGAGCAGGCCGTCGACACCATCTACGGGGAGACCCTTTCGACGAACTGAGCACCGAGCTCGGGCTCCGACCGTCGCCGTGGCCCTGGTCCGGTCGAGCGGGGATCTCTAGGCTCGTTGACCGTGTCGGTCGAGACAGCCAGGCCGGGGGACAGCCCCGAGCTGCAACTCAGCGGGCGCCGTCTCTGGCTGATCATCGGCGCCCTGCTCATCGGCCTGCTGCTGGCCGCTCTGGACCAGACGATCGTGGCCACGGCTCTGCCGACCATCGCCGGCGATCTGCACGGGCTGTCCCACCTCTCCTTCGTGGTGACGGCGTATCTGCTGGCTTCCACCGTGTCGACTCCCATCTGGGGCAAGCTCGGCGACCTCTATGGCCGCAAGGTCTTCTTCCAGGCCGCCATTGTCATCTTCCTGGCCGGCTCCATCCTGGCCGGCCTGGCCCAGACCCTGGACGAGCTGATCGGCTTTCGGGCCATCCAGGGCCTGGGGGCAGGCGGCCTCATCGTCGGCGCCCAGGCCACCATCGGCGACGTCGTCTCGCCTCGGGAGCGCGGGCGCTACCAGGGGCTCTTCGGAGCGGTCTTCGGCGTGTCGAGCGTGATCGGCCCGCTGCTGGGGGGCTTCTTCGTCGACAACCTGTCCTACCACTGGATCTTCTACATCAACGTGCCCATCGGGATCGTGGCCCTGGTCGTGACGGCCATCGCCCTGCCTGCCGCCGCCCAACGGGTCCACCACGTCATCGACTACGCCGGCGCCGCCCTCCTGGCCCTCGGCGCCACCGCGCTGGTGCTCCTCACCAGCCTGGGCGGCACCAGCTTCGCATGGGGCTCGGCCCCCATCGTCATCCTGGGCGTCGCCGGGTTGGTCCTGCTGGTGGCCTTCTCGCGCGTCGAGCGACGAGCGAGCGAACCGATCATCCCGCTGCCGCTGTTCCGCAACCGGACGTTCCTCGTCACCGGCGCCCTCGGCTTCGCCGTGGGCTTTGCCATGTTCGGGGCCATCACCTACCTGCCCCTCTACCAGCAGGTGGTGAAGGGGGTGAGCCCCACCCTCTCGGGGGTCCACCTGTTGCCGCTCGTGGGCGGGCTCCTGATCACCTCCATCGGCAGCGGCCAGGCCATCAGCCGCTGGGGCCGCTACAAGGTGTTCCCTATCGTGGGCACGGCGCTGATGGCGCTTGGTCTCTTCTTGCTGTCCCGGTTGACCCCGACCACCGGGACGCTCGAAGCCAGCCTGGCCATGCTGGTCCTCGGCCTGGGCATCGGCTCGGTCATCCAGGTGCTGGTGATCGCCATCCAGAACGCCGTGGACTACCGCGACCTGGGGACGGCCACCTCGGGCGTCACCTTCTTTCGCTCCATCGGAGGGTCCTTCGGGGTGGCAGTGTTCGGCGCCATCTTCGCCAACGTGCTGGTCGGCAACCTGAACCGCTCCCTTGGCGGTGTACCGCTGCCGCCGGGGGTGTCAGGGACCGGAGGGGTGAGCCCGGCCGGGCTGGCCCAGCTGCCTCCCGCCGTGCGTCACGGCTTCATCGATGCCTACGCCTCCTCGCTGCAGACGGTGTTCCTGGTCGCCGTGCCTGTCGCCGTGGTGGCGTTCCTGATCACCTGGCTGCTGCCCGAGCTCACCCTCCGCACCACGACGCGGGCTCCCGACCCCGCCGACACCCTGGCGCCCACTGCCATCCCTCACACCCGTGGCTCGAGCGACGAGCTCGCCCGGGCCCTGAGCGTGCTCACGGCGAGGGAGAACCGGGCCCAGATCTACAGCACGCTGGCCGAACGGGCGAACGTGGATCTGGAACCGGCCGCCGTCTGGCTGCTGTTCCGCATGGGACGCCACGGGGGTTTGAGCCTGGCCGAGCTGGCTGACCACCTGCAGGTGCCGGGACCCGCGGTCAGCCGACAGGCAGGGTCCCTGGCCGGAGCGGGCTTGATCCGGCTTGACGGGGACCGGCCGGGTTCGGGCACTGGTCCCCCCGCAGCCTCGGGCGCCGCCTCGCCGACGCAAGGGCACCAAGAGCGGTACGCACTCACCGCCGAGGGCGACGCTGCTCTTGGCCGCCTGGTGACCGCACGTCACGACGGCCTGGAGCGCCTGCTGGCGGGCTGGTCCCCCGAACAGCACGCCGAGGTGGGGCGGATGGTGGCGCGACTGGCGGCCGATCTCCTAGCGGACGAGGGCTCCCGTCACGTCCTGGACGAGGACCGCAGCGACCTCGCAGGCGGACGCCCAGGACGGACGTGAGGGCCGCCGCGGAGCCGCCGCGGCGCCTTCCCGTCCGCCGGCGATGCGACCGTCCCCGCCGTCACGGTTGGTAACCCTTCACGGCGTCGGCGAACCGGTCGACTTGGTCGAGGCTGCGGGCCAGTGGCCAGAGGCACACCTCGGCCACTCCTGCCTGCTTCAGGCTGTCGAGCGTCCCCCGTACCTCGTCGGAGGAACGCAGGATCCCGTCCCGTACCATCTGCACCATGGCGTCACCGGCGGAGCCGTAGTAGCTGCCAGCGTTGCGGTCGGCTTCTTCCGCGACGTCGTCTCCGATCGCCACGTAACGAGCGGCATACAGCGGCGGTGCTTCGCGTTTGGCTTCGGCGGCACTGGCTTTGACGACCTCGTAGGCGCCCGCCACCGCCTCGGGCGGCATGGGGCCCGCCACGAAGGCGTCGGCCAGCCGGCCCGCCCGTCGAAAGGAAGACTCCGAGTACCCGCCCAACACGATGGGCAGACGTGTCGGCTTGGGTCCAACGGGCAGTAGCGCGCCCTCGGGTGGTGTCCCCGCCCACACCGACCGGCACGTAGCGATGCACTCCTCGAGCTTCTGGCCCTTGTGTCTTGGCTGCTCACCGAGCGCGAGCCAGTCGTCGTCACGCCCGCCAATGCCCAGCCCGAGTCGGAAGCGGCCGTTCGAGATGGATTGGAGTGTGGCGGCCTGCTTGGCCAGGAGGACCGCCTGACGAGGTGGGGCCACCAGGACGGTGGGCATGAGGGCGATCCGATCAGTCACGCCGGCTGATCCTGCCAGCGCGATCAGTTCCTCGTGGGATCCGTAGGCGATCCGGCCGATCGTGCTGAGCGACGAGAAGCCACGCTGCTCCGATCGCTGAGCCCACGCGAGGAGCTCGGGACCTTCCACGTCCAACAGCGAGTTGGGGAGACCGATTCCGACGTCCATGTCCAGCTCCTAGGGGTGGGAGGCGAAACGCAACGAGCGTAGCCCTGCGCGGCGCGCATTCGATACTGCAGACAGCTTCCCCCCGTCAGGGTTCGACGACCACCTTCCCGATGGCTCGCCGGCTGCCGAGATGGGCGAGGGCGTCGCCCACTCGCTCCAGAGGGAACACCGCTGACACGAGCGGGCGTAGCTGGCCGGATCCGACGAGCTCGAGCAGCTCGCGCCGATCGCGGGCGAGCTCGGCGGGTGCGTGCTCGCCGAAGGTCCGGAGGTCGAAGCCGCGCACGATGGCGCCCTTGAGGAGCACGAGGTTGAGGGGAACCGAGGGGATCGTGCCGGAGGCGAACCCGACCACCACGAAGCGGCCGCCCCATCGCGTCGATCGGAGCGCTTGCTCGGAGTACGGGCCACCGACGGGATCGATCACCACGTCGGCACCACCACCGGTGAGCTCCCGCATTCGCATCTTGAGGTCCTCGGTCGCGTAGTCGACCGTTGCCTCGGCCCCGCGCTCCCGGCACGCACGAAGCTTGTCGACGCTGGACGCGGCAGCCAGCACGCGCCCGCCGAGCGCCCGGGCGACGTCGATGGCCGCCATGCCCACGCCGCCCGCCGCGCCGAGCACCGTGACCCAGTCGCCCGGCGCGACCTGGGCGACGCTTCTCAGGGCGTGGTAGGCCGTGCTGTACGTCACCCAGAAGGCCGCCGCCTCACGGAACTGCACTCCCTTCGGGAGCCGCAGGAGACCCGCCGCGGGAGCCGCCACCAGCTCTGCGAATGCACCGATGAAGGTCGCCCCCAGCACGCGGTCCCCAGGTCGGATCTCGGTGACGTCGTCGGCGACGTCGCGGACGGTGCCTGCGAACTCGCTGCCGGGAATGAACGGGGGGTTCACATGGACCTGGTACTCGTTCCTGATGAGGAGCACATCAGGGAAGTTGACCGCGGCGGCACGGACCTCGATGACCACCTCGCCTGCCGCCGGGGTGGGGTCGTCCACCAGCTCGACCCCGACGGACTCAGGCGGGCCGTACGACCGGACGAGGGCAGCGCGCATCGAGGACTACGCGAACTCAGCTGTCTCGGCCGGCTCCGCGGCCGGCATCGACAAGGCTGGTGAAGTCACTCATAGGGCTCGCGGAAGGTGCTCTCGCCCACCTCGGCCAGGCCGTCGTAGAGCTCTGTGGGTGGCGGTGGGCCGTCCCAGCCTCGCTCGGCGCGAGACTTCATGATCGACTCCCGATGACGCAGCGCGTACATGCTCTCCCTGCGACCCGAGTAGGTGGCCGGCTGACGAACCATCCACAGGATGCCTTCGGCGGCCACCTCGGACGGCTCCCAGCTCGACCTGTCCACCCCAGGTGTGTTGGCGACGAATCCCTCAGAGGCCACAGGGATGTCGATTCGAAAGCAGTTCACGGCGATGTGGTGGGGTTGCAACTGTGCGGCAGCATCAACGGTCAGGCGCTCGAGACCGATCTTGGCGATACCGTAGGACATGAGGCCGGGGTGTGGGTGCAGTGCCGCAGCCGACGAGATGTTGACGATTGCTCCACCCCCTTGCCGGATCATGTGACCTTTCACCTCGCGCATGGCGACCAGAGGGGCGCGAAGGTTGACCTCCATGATGAGGTCGTGCCGCTTGAGCGGGATATCGAGGTCGCCGACGAAGGTGATGGCGGCATTGTTCACCAGCACATCGACCCGGCCCAGGCGATCGACGGTCTCGGCGACCATCCCCACCACCTGGTTCTCGTCGGCGAGGTTGGTAGGAACGGCGAGCGCCGTGCCTCCTGCATCCTCTATCCGGCTCACGACGTCGTCGATGGTCCCAGGCGTTCGTTGCGGCTGCTCGGTGGTCGCTCGGGCCGCGCACGCAACGGTGCAGCCAGCATTGGCAAGGGCCAGCGCCGTCGCAGCGCCGACCCCCCGGCTCGCCCCGGTGACCAGAGCAACCTTGTGCCGGAGGTCCGGGTCTCGAGCTCCCATGTATCGTCATCCTCCCGGACACGGACTACTCAACCAGTAGCTTCGCATTGTTGTCGGATCGGTGGCCAACGACGCCGCGTCGGTGCGTGCTCGCTACCTCAGCACGTCGATGTAGGCGGCATAGCGGTCGATGAACGGGTAGGTCGTCTTCGGGTCGTCCCAGTGCTGGCGGCCGGCGCCGAGCACGACGCGCTCGATGCCCAGATCGCGGTACGCCCTGAGGGTGTCGATCGTGGGATCTCCCCATGTAACCATGGAGATCGGGATGTCACCCCGGCCGGCCTCCTCGGCCTTCGCCCGGAACCGGGTGAGCCGCTCGGCCACGTCGCCGAGGGCGACGTCCATGGGCAGCCAGGCATCGGCCCACTCGATGGTGTGCTGGGCGCCAAGGGGGCCGCCCATGCCACAGAGCAGGGGAGGGTGGGGTGTCGTCATGGGCTTGGGGTGCGACCACACCGGGTCGAAGTCGTAGAACTGGCCGTGGAACTCCGACTCGTGATCCGACCAGAGCACCCGCAGGGCGACGACGCACTCGGCGAGTGCCCGGTACCGCTTTGCCCACGGGATCGGGCGATGGTTGGTCAGTTCCTCCTCGTTCCATCCGACGCCGACGCCGAACAGGAACCGTCCGCCCGAGATCCGATCGATGGTGGCGACCGACTTGGCCAGGCCCAGCAAGTCGTGCTCGAGCGGGAGAGCCACGCCCGTTCCGACGAGCAGCCGCTCGGTGGCGGCGGCCGCCGCCGTAAGGGTGACGAACGGATCCATCATCCGCAGGTACTGCGGTGGCAGCTCGCCGCCGGCGGGGTACGGAGTGCGGCGGGAGACGGGGATGTGGGAGTGCTCGCCCACCCACAGGGATCCGTAGCCCCGCTCCTCGAGCGCCCGGGCAAGCTCGGCGGGCGCTCCGTCCTCGGGCGTGTTCATGGACGTAAAACCGAGCTCCACCCTGGGCTGCCTCACTCTGCCTGCCTGGTGTCCGACAGGACAGTATCGTCGAGCGCCGTTGGCGACGAGGACCGAGAGGAAGTCGTCGCAGTGGACATCGAAGACCAGGGGGCCGATGCAGTTCATCTATTCGTATCCTGAGCTCCGAGGCCTCGACGGCGATCTGCTCGACGCCGGGCCCGTCGGCGAGGTGGCGAGGTCCGCCGAGGCCGCCGGTTGGGAGGGGCTGGCGTTCACTGAGCACCCCGCTCCGGGCGCTCGCTGGCTCGCGTCGGGAGGCCACCAGACCCTCGACCCTTTTGTCGCCCTTGCGAGCGCAGCATCGGTCACCACCCGGCTGCGGCTGCTCACCTACCTCGCCGTGGGCCCGTACCGGAACCCCTCGCTGCTGGCGAAGACGGCGGCGAGCGTGGACAAGGTGTCCAATGGTCGCCTCATCCTCGGGATGGGCACCGGCTATCAGAAGTCGGAGTTCTTCGCCCTCGGTGTCGACTTCGAAGAGCGCAACGTCCTCCTCGACGAGGTGCTCGACGTCCTGCCGATGCATTGGAGCGGCGAGCCGTTCAGTTATCGCGGGGCACACTTCGAGGCCAGGGACGTGGTCGCCCGGCCCCGTCCGGTGCAGGACCCGATCCCCATCTGGCTCGGTGGCAACGCCCGGCGAACCCTCCGGCGCATCGCCGGGCGATGCCAGGGCTGGATGCCGCTCGTCGGTCCTGCCCAGGTATCGGCCACGGCCCGGACGCCCCACCTCGAGACGGCTGCCGACATCGCCGCCAAGGTCGCCGAGCTCCGAGACCTCGCTGGTGAGCGAGGCGAGGTCCTCCAGGTGGCCCCGTCCTACGCGGACGGCACCATCGCCGATCCCACCAAGGACGTCGAGCGCCACCGTGACGCTTTCGGCGTCCTGGAGGCGGCGGGCGCCACCTGGATCATCGTCCCAGGCGCATCCCCTTCCGCCGCCGAGACCCGCGACTTTCTGCAGGCCTTCGGCTCGACGTACGTCGGGGCCAAGAGCCGGTGAACTTGGAAGGACGTGTCTCGCCTTGTTAGGGTCGTGTGACACGTGCCACCGCGGCGCGGCCTTGAGGGAGAAGGTGTGGGCAGACAGATCCCGTTGGTCGAGTACCTGGTATTGGGCGAGGAGCCGCACCTGGAGGCGAACGAGTGCTCGTCGTGTGGGGCACGGTACTTCGACCGGCGCAACGCTTGCGCGTCATGCGGGGGGACCGGATTCCACAAGGCTCCGATCGACAGCGAGGGCGTGCTGCGCGCCTTCACGATCGTGTCGATGGCAGCGCCCGGCATCCCGGTCCCGTTCGTCGCATCGGTCATCGACTGCGGTGGGACGAGCGTGCGCGCCAACGTCATCAACACCACGCCGGATCCCGAGCACGTGAAGCTTGGCATGAAGGTCCGTCTGGCCACCTACGTGGTCGGTGCGGACGATGACGGCACCGAGGCGGTCGGCTTCGGTTTCGAGCCGCTGGAGGAGCCTGATGGCGCGTGACGATGTGTGGATCCTCGGGATCCACATGACGAAGTTCGGCAAGCATCCCAATCTCGACACCGTGGACCTGGCAGCGGAGGCGGCGCTCGCCGCGCTGGCCGACGGTGGCGTTTCGATGAAGGACATGGGGGTGCTCGCGGCCGGCAACCTCATGGGTGCCGCCAACGGCATCGGCCAGCAGCTGCAGAAGCAGATCGGCCAGACAGGCATCCCCGTCTACAACGTGGCCAACGCGTGCGCGACGGGTGCCACGGCCCTGCGGACTGCCGTCATGGCCATCAAGGCCGGGGAGTGCGAGCTGGGGCTCGCCGTCGGCGTCGAGAAGCTTGCCGGCGCGGGTCTGCTCGGGGGCGGCGGCAGGCCCAAGAGCGACCGGAACGTGTACGAGCCCCACGGGCGCTACGGCTCGGTCGCCACGATCGACGGCCGTGTCGGCACCGAGACGATGCCGGGCGTCTTCGCTCAAGTGGGGATGGAGTACGGACACAAGCACGGTGGAGCAACCTTCGAGCTGTTCGCGCGGATCAGCGAGAAGAACCACTCGCACTCGACGCTCAACCCACTCGCCGCCTACAGCAAGAAGATGACGCTCGACCAGATCATGGGCGACGTGATGATCGCCTATCCCAATACGAGGCCGATGTGCTCGGCCAACTGCGACGGCGCCGCTGCGGCGGTGGTGGTCAGCGGAGAGAAGCTCAAGACACTGGATCCGACGCAACGACGGCGGGCGGTGAAGGTGTCGGCCTCGGTGCTGACCACCGACCCATGGGAGGAGGCGTGCCAGGTCCTCCCCGACGTGAACACCCTCACCCGCCAGGCGGCCAGCCAGGCCTACGAGCAGTCGGGTGTCTCACCTGAGGACCTCGACCTGGTCGAGCTGCACGATTGCTTCGCGACCGCGGAGCTCGTGCACTACGACAACCTTGGCCTGTGTGCCGAGGGCGAAGCGGTGCCGTTCTTCGAGTCCGGCGCCACTTGGCGGGACGGCCGGACGCCGGTCAACGTCTCCGGCGGCCTCGAGTCGAAGGGCCATCCCATTGCTGCCACCGGCATCGCCAACATCTGGGAGGTGTGTCACCACCTCCGCGAGGAGGCGGGTGATCGTCAGATCGAGGGCGCGACAGTCGGCTTGGCCCACGTCATCGGTCTCGGCTCGGCCTGCGGCGTTCACGTCCTCGAGCGCGCCGCCGCGTAGGGCCGGCCCGGGAGGCCGGCCCGCCCCCCGCCGCGGACCCTCACCGGTCCCGTAGCCAAGTTAACCGGAACCTGATTCCGCTTCGCTGCTAGTCTCCCGAGGATGGCTCCGGTCGCGCTCGACGCCGACGGGACGGCGACCGGAGACCGGCCGCGCCAGCACTACCGGGTCACGTTCGGTGTGCTCGCCATCGGCACGCTGGCCTATGTCCTGATGCAGTCGATGGTGTTGCCGGCCCTCGCCACCATTCAGCACGATCTCCACACGAGCGAATCGGCCGTCGCCTGGCTTCTCAGCGCCTTCCTGGTCAGCTCGTCGGTGGCCACCCCGATCCTCGGCCGCCTCGGGGACATGTTCGGCAAAGAGAAGATGCTCGTCCTTGTATTTGCCGTCCTGGCTGCGGGCACGATCCTGGGAGGCTTCGCGGGGTCGCTCTGGCTGCTCATCGTGGCCCGGGTGATCCAGGGGGTTGCCGGTGCGGTGTTCCCGCTGGCCTTCGGGATCATCCGCGACGAGTTCCCGACTGAGAAGGTGGCGGGGGGCATCGGGCTCATCTCCGCGCTGCTTGGCATCGGAGCCGGCGTGGGCATCATCGTGGGCGGGCCCGTGGTCCAGCACCTCTCCTACCACTGGCTGTTCTGGTTCCCGCTGGTCCTCGTGGTCGCCGCCTTGGTCGCCACCATCCGCTTCATACCCGAGTCCCCCGTGAAGACCCCCGGGAAGGTGGACGTGCGGGGTGCCGTGCTCATGTCGGCCTGGCTGGTAGCGGTGCTCGTAGGTGTCACCGAGGGACCGGTATGGGGTTGGGGGTCGGCGGGCGTGATCGGGTTGTTCGGGGCCACGGTCGTCTTCTTCGCCATCTGGGTGCGCGTCGAGCTCACGGCCCGCCAGCCACTGGTGGACATGCGCGTGATGCGCATTCCAACCGTGTGGTGGACGAACGTGGCGGCCCTGCTCTTCGGCATCGGCATGTACGCGTCCATCGTCGTGCTGCCGCCCTTCGTCGAGACCCCGACCCGGGCCGGCTACGGCTTCGGGGCGTCTGCGACGATGGCCGGGCTGTTCCTGGTGCCCAGCGCCTTGGGCACACTCGTCGCCGGGCTCTACAACGGGCGCATCACCGCCGCCATCGGGGCCAAGGGGGCGCTCGTGGTCAGCGGCGTCGCCTCTGCCGTTCCGTTCGGCGTGCTCGCCGTGGCGCACAGCGCGCCCTGGGAGGTCTACTCGGCCAGTGCTCTCTCTGGGCTCGGGCTCGGACTGGGCTTCGCCGCCCTGACGAACCTCGTCGTCGACGCCGTGCCCGCTACCGTCACCGGCGTCGCCACCGGCATGAACGCCAACGTCCGGACCATCGGTGGAGCGGTTGGAAGCCAGATCGTGGCCAGCATCCTGACTGCTGGCGTTCTCGCCAGCGGCTACCCGACGGAGCGGAGCTACGGGCTCGCCTTCGGCTTCATGGCCGCCGCGTTCCTCCTCGCCACGGTGGCGGCCATCGTGGTCCCTGTGTCACGGCAGGGACTCGTTGATCCCGAGGTGGGCGGCGACCCGGCCCATCGCAGACCGGCCGGAGCGAGCGCCGCAGGGGCGAGGGAGGTCCGATGACGGTTCATCAGGGGGACGAGCCGAGCCACGCGCCGAGCCACGAGCTGCGGCAGGACGCGGCTCGCAACCTCGAGCGCGTCCTCACCGCGGCGCGAGAGGTCTTCGACGAGTGCGGGACGGCCTTCTCCATCGAGGAGGTCGCCAGGCGTGCCGGGGTCGGGGTCGGCACCATCTACCGCCGTTTTCCCAACAAGTGTGATCTCCTCGATGCCGCCGTGTTTCCGCTGCATCAACAGACGTTGGAGATTGCACGGAGATCGCTCGAGTCGCCGGGCGGCGATGGGTTGGAGTGCTTCGTCCGACAGGCGACAGCGTTTCATGCTGCTCATGGGCTTCCGTCGCGCCTGCTGTGGGGCGCGCCTGGCATCGCCGCAGTTCGCCACGAGATCGCTGGGGCGATGGAAGTCCTGATCCAGCGGGCCAAGGACTTCGGCGCCCTGCGTGAGGATGTCGTCTACCAGGACCTCGTGGTCCTGTTTTGGACGATCACAGACCTCGTGGAGGCCACTCGCCGCACCGCCCCCCGAATCTGGGAGCGCCACCTGGACCTCGTGCTCGATGGGCTTCGCCCTGGGCCGATCCGGCCGCTCCCAGCCGCCGTTCCGGCCGTCAAATGGGACCGTGTGCTGGCAGAGCGTCACGAACGGATCCGCTGATGAGTGGCCGTGGCGGCGCGGATGCCGCTCGAAGCCCGGGTCACCAACCCACGGTGCCGTGCGGCATGGTTTCACCCCTCAGCTCCCTCGCCGCATCGTCGTGGTGATGGGTGTGCCAGCCCGGATGGCGCGCGTCACCGGTGTCCGGTCGGCGATCGATGCAAGCGCGTCGAGCTGCTCTCCCGGCATGTCAGCGGGAACCGTGATCGATCGCGCGATCGTGCCGTGCCGGTTGTCGTCGACCTCGTACCGCGCATCGACGTCGATGGTGCTCAGCTCCCAGTCGTGACGTTCGGCGTACATGCGAAGGGTCGTGGCCGTGCACGCGGCCAGGGCGCTGGTCAGAAGACCGAACGGCGACGGCCCGAAGTCGTCCCCGCCGGTGTCAGGCGGCTCGTCAGCGACGAGCTGGTGGTTGCCGACACGGATGTCCACCCGGTAGGCGGGCACGTTCGAGCCGGTGGAGGCGACTGCCTGGGCGATGTGACGGACGGTGGTCACAGACCAGGCCCGCCAGCTGCCGGGACAGGAAGATCGTCCGGCCTGAGCGCCCAGCTCGGCATCTCTGGCGGCTCAGGCAGGCGACCGACGGCCGTGGCCGGCAGGCCGTCGATATCGGAGCCCGGCGGCAGCTGCGAGCGCTGCTTGACGACGGCTCCGGCGCGCACGATGCAACCGGCCCCGAGCCCGCTGCCGTCGCAGACGATCGCGCCCGGCTCGACGACAGATCCGGCGCCGATGTGACAGCCGTGGATCATGGCGCCCGGGCCGACGATGACTCTGTCGTCGATGATGAGCTCGTTGTCCGGCAGCAGGTGCAAGACCGTGTTCTCGAGGATCTGGACATCGTCGCCGATGCGAACCGGGCCGTGGGAATCGCCGATGATCTTGACGCCGGCGCCGATGATGCTGCGTTCGCCGACAACGACGTCGCCGGTGATCTCGGCGGTGGCGAACAGCGTCGCCGAGGCGGCGATGGTCGGTAGGGTGCCTCGGTAGGCGTACAGCTGGCCCATGGCGAGGGTCTCCTGTCTGTTCTCGATGGTGATGGCGGTGTGCTCCGGCACGGAGAGGTCGCCGCCGCGCAGACCGGCGAGGCGACGGAGGTCGTCTGGGCTCGCGGATCGCACGACTCGCGCTGGCCGTCCGACGGCCACGACCTCGCTCGGCAGGGTCATCCCCGGCGGCACGACTGTTCCCTCGCCGAGGAAGACCCGGTCGCCGAGCCGGGCGCCGGGCATCAGCGTCGAGGCGTTCCCGATCTCGCAGAGGTCGCCCACGGCTGCTCCGATCACCATGCAGCGGTGGCCGAACGTGGTTCGGCGCCCGATGGTGGTCGGGATTGCCGTGGTGCCGACCACCACGCCGTTCTCGATCACGGCCGATCCGGCGCCGATCTCGACCGCCCCGTCCTCCGATCGGATGACCGCACCCTCGGCCAGCAGCGACCCCTCACCCAGGCGGGCCGATCCCAGCACCACTGCGGAGCCGGCGATCTGGAACGGACCAGCCTCCTGGTCGGCGACAGCGCTGCCCGGTCCGGCGCTCATGAGGTGGGCAACGATCGACCGTGGGAAACCATGACGCTCGACATCGCCGTCACCTCCCGGTGGAGTGGATGGACGTGACACACCTTAGAGTCGGGAGTGACCGGCAACCAGGGCGCCACTCGGGCTCAGAAGGGCCCGCTGAGCTCTCCGAGCATCGAGGTGAGGCGCAGGTTCTCGCTGTAGTCCACCGGGCAGGCGACGACCGACACGGTCTCCGAGTCCAGGGCCTCTCGCAACGTGGGCAGGAGCGCATCTGCCGAGCGGATGCGGTAGCCCCGTGCCCCGAAGCTCTCGGCGTAGGCAACCAGGTCCGGGTTGGTGAAGTCGGTGCTCACGTCCCTGCCCAGGTCAAGCTGCATCTTCCATTTGATGAGGCCATAGGCGTCGTCCTCCCACACGAGCACCGTCAGCGGGAGGCGCTCCCGAACGGCGGTCTCGAGCTCCTGGGAGTTCATCAGGAAGGCTCCGTCCCCCACGGCGGCGAGCACCCGGCGCTCAGGAAATGCCAGCTTGGCTGCGATGGCGCCAGGCAGAGCAAAGCCCATGGTGGACAGCCCGTTCGAGAAGAGGCAGGTGTTGGGCTCGTAGGTTGGGTAGAGGCGGGCCATCCACATCTTCACCGCGCCGGTGTCGGCGAGCACGACGTCCCCGCGGCCCATCGCCGACCGGATGTCGGCCACGAGCCGTTGGGGCTTCACGGGAACGGACTCGTCTGATCCGACGGCGAGCTCACTGGCCAGCAGGGCGCGAATCTTCTCGTCGGCCGTGGCGACGGCAAAGCGGCGTGAGGTCGCCGTTGCCAACGCATCAAGCGTTCGCCCCAGCTCGGCCTGTATGCCGACGTCCACCGTGTAGTGGCTGTCGACCTCGGCTGGGAACCGGCTGATGTGGATGATCCGCTTGTCGGCGTGGGGGTTGATCCGGGCGGGGTCGAACTCCTGGAGCTCGTAGCCCACACAGACGATGACGTCTGCCTGATCGAAGCCGAAGTTGACATAGTCATGGGCCATGAAGCCCACGGCGCCGAGGGCATTGGGGTGGTCGTCGGGGAACACCCCCTTGCCGTGAAAGGTCGTGGCGACCGGGAGGCCCAGGTTGGTCGAGAAGCGCATCAAGGCATCCGAGGCCCCCGCGCGCGCGGCCCCGTGACCGGCCAGCACGATCGGGCAGACGGCGTTGTCGAGAACGTCGGCCGCCCGGCGGATCTGCGACGGGGACGGTTCGTCGGGCCTCGGCACGTTCAGCTCGAGCGGCGTGAGGTCCGGACTGACGGCGGCTGCCTCGATGTCTTCGGGGACCGCCAGGTAGACCGCACCGGGACGCTCGGCCTGGGCCAGCTTGAACGCCTTGCGGGTCATCTCCGGGATCGCCTCGCCACTCAGCACCGTGGCGGCCCACTTCGCGACCGGAGCGTACATGGACACCAGGTCGACGCTCTGGTGCGACTCCTTGTAGATCCGGTTGAGGCCGACCTGGGCGGACAGTGCCACCAGGGGGGAGCTGTTGGTCGTCGCGTCGGCGACGCCGAGGAGCATGTTGATGGCCCCGGGGCCCAACGTGGCCGAGCACACGCCAGCGGCGCCGGTGAGACGGCCGTGGATCTCGGCCATGAAGGCAGCGGCTTGCTCGTGGCGGACCAGCACGTATCGAATTGACGAGCGGACGACGGCGTCGGTGAAGTGGATGTTCTCCTCTCCGGGTATCCCGAAGACGCAGCTCACTCCTTCGTGCTCGAGGCAGCGCACGATCAGCTCTGCTGCCGTACCCATCTCACTCCCTCCTGCTGCTTGTCGACCATGAGCCAGGTGCCACCGCTGGATGGAAGCTGGTCCTCACCCGATCGGAGGCTACTGCGGGGCATGGTGCTACTCGCTCGCCGTCCGCCGGTCCTCACGCGGCCCGTCGGGAGCATTGACGACGACGGCATGGATGTTGACGAACTCGAACAGCCCCTGATGCGACAGCTCGCGGCCGTAGCCCGAGTCCTTGACGCCCCCGAACGGCAGACGCGGGTCGGAGACGGTCATGCCGTTCACGGCGGTGTGTCCGGCATCGAGGCGGGCGGCGAAGACCTCGCCGCGAGCCAGGTCTGAGGTCCACACGGCGCTGCCGAGCCCGTAGGCGGTGGCGTTGGCGAGCGCCAGCGCTTCGTCGGCGCTCGCGGCTCGCAGTACGGGGACGGCGGGGCCGAACACCTCTTCTTCGAGCACCGGCATGCCAGGTCGGACCTCGTCGAGGACCGTCGGCTCGTAGTAGAAGCCGGGCCGGTGTGGGACGCGGCCGCCGACCAGGACCCGGGCTCCCCGGGCCACGGAGTCGCGGACCTGGCGGTCGACGGCGTCCCGCAGGTCCTCTCGGGCCAGCGGCCCGATCGTCACCCCGTCCTCGGTGGGGTCACCCAACTGCAGGTCTCTGACCTGGGCCAGCAGCTTCTCGGTGAAGGCGTCGGCGACCGCCTCCTCGACGATGATGCGCTTGGCGGCGATGCAGGATTGCCCGGTGTTCTGGAACCGGCTGCGCGCCGCCCAGGCGGCGGCAGCCTCGAGGTCGGCGTCGGCGAGCACGACGAACGGGTCGCTCCCGCCAAGTTCGAGCACCGTCTTCTTGAGCGCCCGTCCTGCGGCGGCAGCGACCGAACGGCCGGCACGGGTCGAGCCCGTCAGGGTGACCGCTGCCACCCGGTCGTCGGCGATCACGTCGTCGACGACATCGGCGGTGCGCTCGGCATCGACGACGAGCACCGAGAGTGTCCCCACTGGCAGCCCCGCCGCGGTCGCGGCGGCGGCCAGGGCCAGGCCGCAGCCGGTCGTCGACGGTGCGTGCTTGAGGACGACGACGTTGCCGGCCGCCAGCGCTGGGGCCAGGGCGCGGACTACCTGCCAGTAGGGGAAGTTCCAGGGCATGATTGCCAGCAGCACCCCGAGGGGCGTCGCGATGACCTGGCTCCGCAGCGCCTCTGTCTCCACGACCTCGGGCTTCAGCAGGGCTGGGGCATGCTCGGCGAACCACTCACATGTTCGGGCACACTTCGCCACCTCGGCGTGGCTCTCGGCCAGCGGCTTGCCCATCTCCCGCGTGGCCAGCAGGCTCAGCTCCTCCTGCCGCTCCGTCAGGACCTGCGAGAGTCGGCGCAGTCCCTCGGCCCGTTGGTCAGGTGCCGTTTGTCCCCAACCGTGGGCCGCGCCATGGGCCCTGTCGAGCAGCGCGTCCAGCTCCGCCGGAGTCGTCTCGTCGTACGTGGTCAGTGCTCGACCACTCGCCGGGTCCACCGTCGTGACAGTCACGTGGCCCTCCTCGTTCGCGGTCAGGTGCCGGGCTGGCCCACGGCGCCCTGGCTCAGCGGATCACGTAGCAGCCCGTAACGTACCGGGCGGCTAGCTTCGGTTCAGCCCGCGGAGGCAGTCGTTGGTGACGAGCACGACGTCACCCACCGGTGGAATGCTCGACGACGTTGATGTAGTCGAGCATGGCCTGGCCCGCCCCCGTGTGGCTGAGGGGCCAGAAGCCGACCTCGAGGTGTGGGCCGGTCGAGATGCCGACGATGCCGTACCCGACGCTGGAGATCTGCTGGCCCTGGACGACATTGGCTCCGACGGGGACCAGGTCTGGCCCCGAATGGCCGTAGTAGACGGTCTTGCCGGTCAGCGGGCCGGAGGTGATCTGCAGCACCGGGGCATTGGGCCCGAACCCACCGATGCCTTCCTGGATGATGGTGCCCGAGCCCATGGCGAACAGAGGCGTGCCACCAGGGGCTGAGTAGTCCACGCCCTGGTCGACGCTCCCGTTGTTCAGGTACTGACGCGGCAATGGCAGTCCGGCACCACCGGGGCCGGCCACGCCTCCGGGGACGGCGAGCGAGCTGGCGAGCAGGTCGGCGGGGACGGGCGGGGGGAAGGGCGTGAGCATGTTGGTTCGCGTCGCGTCATCGATCATGCCGGTCACGGGACTGGCCGCGGCCTGCTGGTACGCCTTGACGGCCGCCGTCGTGGGGGCATCCCATTGTCCGGAGCCAGGGACCGGGAACCCCAGGCCGGTGAGCAGCGCCTGCCAGTCCCTGACCTGACTGGCCGACATCGGCGCGGGGGCAGCCGGAAGGCTGAACTGCGGTGCGGCCTGCAGCGTGTCGAACACCGACTGACTGGCCGTCTCCCAGCTCCAGAAGGCGACCGACGTGGCTCTCATGGTGTCGGCCGCGTTGACGAAGTTGAGAACCTGGTCTCGCACCGGGTCGGGGGCTGTCGGTGAAGGCGGCGGGGAGGCCGTCAAGGTCTGGTCCACCGCGATCAAGGGCTTGCCCAGCGGGGCCAGGGCGTTCATCGCCGGGCCAAGGTCTGCGTGGCCCGGTCCCGTGGCGGGATCCATGACTGCCACGGCGTCGAAGGGCGCGACCACCTGGGCATAGGGATAGGCGCCGCCGGCGGACGGCGGTGGCGAGACTGGGGGCACGGGGCCAGACGGGGCCGAGACGGCAGGCGTCGGACCGGGAGGGGCGGGCACGGCGGCGACGAGGGGGAGATCAGGGCCCACCGCGGCCCTGAGACTGCTGCCGTAGGTCTGACCTGCCGCCGAGTTGAAGGCGCCCCCCCGCCCGGGCTCCAGGTCGGCGACGATGCCGTCGATCCGGTCCTGGTCGGGCGTCGTGTAGGTGATCTCCGAGAGTGTCCGGGCGATATCGGCCTGCGGGTTGGTGAGGCTGGGCACGTCGGCGCCGTAGACCCGGATGTTGGCGGCATGGGCCGAGGGCAGGAAGGCGTCGAGAAAGCTCTGCTGGTCGAAGGTGCCATCGCTCGAGCCAAGGAGCACGACGACGTAGGTGAGGCCAGCGGCCTGGGCTCTGGTGACCATGGAATTGATGACTGAGACGTCAGCCCCGTTGGTGGCAACGGCGTAGCGTTGCCCGATGGACCGAGAGAAGTCCCCCGTGCCCCACGGCGAAGCGGCGACGGCACGGGCCACCGCCTCCGCGTTGTTCCCGGACTTCAAGGCGGCGAGGATCCCGCGGTACTGACCGTTCCGCAGGGTCTGGGTGGTCGCCCTGATGGCTGTCTTCCAGTCTGGGTAGGACTTGACTCCCACGGAGTTCCATGTCGTCGATGCCGGCGCCGTCTGGGTCGTGTTGAGCGGGTTCAGGTGGACGAAGCCCCCCTCGGCGGCCTGCCAGGCATCGATGGCTTGAACGTTGGGGCCGGTGTTCGGTTCGCCGAGGGCGGCGAGGAGCGCTCTCGAGAAATCCGACGGCGTCCGAATGGCGGCGTCCGACGGTCCGGGTTGTCGTGGCGGTGCCCAGATCCACATGCCCTTGCCGACAGGCACCGGACCCCTGAGGGCAGGGACGGCGGGGCCGGCCTGAGGCGGTGCTGCCTCACCCGCGCCCAGCGGGGTCGAGACGGGTGCAGGTCCGGAGGCGGTACCGACCCGCGGGCTGCTGGGTTGGAGACCACCAGGACCAGTGGCGCCCGAGCTGTTCGGCGGGGGCGCGGGCTGGCTCTGCGGTGGGGGCGAAGGAGGGGGGTTCTGCCGTGGTTGGGTCGTCGAGGTCGTCCCCGGGATCGTGATCGGAATCGACGGAGGCGGGGGTGTTGTCAGCGAGGGGGAGCTGACCGGGGGGAGGATCGCGGCCAGCGGGGCCATTGTCGTCGTCGGCGGGATGATCCCCAACGCGCTCGCCCCCCAGGCGATGACAAGGAGGCCAGCTCCCCCAGCCAGCAGGAGGCGCGGACGCCCGCGATCAGGTGCAGGCTGCAGCAGCCTGCGACCTGTGCCCCTTCCAGCTCGATGGGGCATCCATCTCGAGCGGGTCTCTTCCCGGTGCCTCACGATCCGCCTTGCTGGCGACGATCCCGCCCTGTGTCGGCGACGGCCTTCGCCTCGTTCTGTGAGGTAGTTCGCCGAAGGGACCGTCCGCTCCTGTCTATTGTCGCTTTTGCACCCTATGCCCGGACCGCGTGGCGAGCGAGCCCGTACCATGGCTACCGTCCGGTGCTGGGCAAGGAGGACGCTCTGTGGCGAACCAGGCGATGACGACGGCGGACGTCATGGTGATCTTTGGCATCACCGGCGACTTGGCCAAGAAGATGACGTTTCGGGCCTTGTACCGCCTCGAGCGGCGCGGCGTGCTGTCGTGCCCGATCGTCGGAGTGGCGCGCGACGAATGGTCGGACGAGGCGCTCCGTGACCATGCTCGCCGGGCGATCGAGGCGAGCGGCGAGACGATCGACGAGACGACGTTTCAACGACTGGCCCAGCGTCTTTCCATGATCTCGGGCGACTATGCCGATTCGACGACCTACGACCGCGTCGCGACGGCCGTCGAGGGCAAACACGACCCGGTCTTCTATCTGGAGATCCCACCGTCGCTCTTCGCGAGGGTCGTCGAAGGGCTCGCTGGCGCCGACCTCACCAAGCGGGCCCGCGTGGTGGTCGAGAAGCCGTTCGGCCACGATCTGGCCTCCGCTCGAGCCCTCAACGGCGACCTTCGCAGGGTGCTGGAGGAGTGGCAGATCCTTCGAATCGACCACTTCCTCGGCAAGGAACCGACCATGGATATCTTCTTCCTGCGGTTCGCCAACTCGATCTTCGACCCCCTGTGGAACCACGACCGGGTCGAGTGTGTCCAGATCACCATGGCGGAGGACTTCGGCGTCGAGGATCGCGGCAGCTTCTACGATCCAGTGGGCGCACTGCGGGACGTGGTCCAGAATCACCTTCTCCAGGTCATGGGCCTGGTCGCGTGCGAGCCGCCCTCCATGGGACAGCGTGACGGCTTGCGGGACAAGAGGGTCGAGGTCTTCAAGGCGATCCCGACGGCCGATCCCAAGCGCTATGTCCGCGGCCAGTACGAGGGGTACCGTTCGATCTCCGGTGTGAAGCCGGACTCCGAGACCGAGACCTTCGCTGCGCTCCGTCTCGATGTCGAGAACTGGCGCTGGTCCGGCGTGCCATTCTTCATCCGTGCCGGCAAGGCGCTGCCGGTTCTCTGCACCGAGGTGCGCATCATCTTCAAACGACCGCCATCCATGGTCGTCGGTGAGCGCGTCGTGCCGGAGGCGGACCAGCTCATCCTGCGGATCGATCCTGCCCCCGGCGCCGATCTGGTGGTGCAGGCCAAGACGCCTGGCGCCCAGGCAACACGGACCGTCGACCTGTCGCTCGTGTTCTCGCACGAGCTGGGCGAGGCGCCGGAGCCGTACGAGCGTCTGCTCTCGGACGCGCTGCACGGCGACCCCACCCTGTTCACGAGAGAGGACGCCATCGAGGAGACGTGGCGGATCGTGCAGCCGCTGCTCGACGTCCCGCCACCCCTCGAGACCTACCGGCAAGGCTCGTGGGGACCCCGCAGCGCAGACCGGCTGGTAGCCGGAGTCTCCCGATGGCACGAGCCCTGGCTGAGCCAATAATGGGCGTGACCAGGCCGAGTGGGTTCGGCCGAGTCGTGGACCGAAGGAGCGCCAATGGTGGTACCGCTGGTCGCCCGATCGGCGGCTGCAGCTGTCGGTGGCCTGCTCGTGGTGGCGGCGGGCGCCAGCGTGATCGGGAGCCTCATCGTTCCCCGCCGTGTCCACGGCTGGCTGATCGGGTGGGTGCACTCGGCGGTGAACGGGGCATTCCGTCTGGCGACCTCCGCCATTGCCGACTACAGGCGGCGGGACCGGGTGCTCGCCGCAGAGGCAGCGATGATCCTGGTGGCGCAGCTGGCCGTCTGGTTGGCGATCTCCTTCGTCGGGTACGCGCTGTTGCTCTGGCCATTCGTGACGGGCGGTCTGTCGTCGGCGTTCGTCACGTCCGGGTCTTCCATGTTCACCCTCGGGTTCGCGGTACCGCGAGGTTCGGCGCCGGTGGCGATCGTCTGCGCCGCAGCGGTGACCGGCCTGGTGATCATCACGCTGCAGATCGCCTACCTGCCCACTTTGTACTCGGCGTTCAACCGCAGGGAGACCGAGGTGGCGCTGCTGAACGCCCGGGCCGGCGTCCCGTCCTGGGGTCCAGAGCTGCTGGCACGGACGCACTACGCGCTCGGATCTGGCGTATCGACCCTCGACACCCTGCCTGATCTGTACGCCCGCTGGGAACGGTGGGCGGCCGACGTCGCCGAGAGCCACACCACCTACCTTCCCTTGGTGCGCTTCCGTTCGCCCAGGCCCTTGTCGTCGTGGGTTACGGCGCTGCTCGCCATGCTGGACTCCGCGGCGCTGTTCCTGGCGCTCTCCCCGAAGGCCGCCCCGGTCGTGCCCGCGCGTCTCTTCCTGCGCGCGGGATTCCAGTGCTTCAACGAGATCGCCCTGGCGCTGGGCATTGACGTGCCCAGCGAGCCTGACCCGGACGGCGAGATCAGCCTCACATACCAGGAGTTCCTCGACGCGATCGACCGCCTGCGAGCCGTCGACTTCCCGATCGAGCGTGAAGCCGCTGCTGCATGGCCGGATTTCGTGGGTTGGCGGCTCAACTACGAGCGGACGGCCTACGCGGTGGCAGCGGCCGTCGACGCCGTGCCCGCACTGTGGTCGGGGCCGCGCCGCAAGCATGAGCCGGCCATCGCCCCCATCCGCCCTCGCCTGGGACGACCACCCAAGTAGAGGGTCGGAGGCCCGGCAGCGGTGCCACCACCGGCTGGCGACGAGTTGCTCAGCTCTCGCCGCGGTAGTACGCGATCGCTCCCGTCCGCTCGAGGTCCTCGTCGAGGATGGCCTCGACGTCGAGCACCACGTCGATCTCGTTGCCCACCACCACCCCCCCTCCCGGGAGCCGGTCCTGCCAGGACACGCCGAACTGATGACGGTCGATCCTCGTCCGGGCTTCGAAGCCGGCGCGATGGAGCGTGCCCCTGTTCTCGTCTCCGACCCAGAATGGCGTCTCCCACTGTCCGAGGTAGGACACGTCCAGGGGCACCTCGCGGGTGATCCCTCGGATAGTCAGCTCGGTGATCACCCTGCCGTGCGTGCCTCCGGTGCGCTCAGCCGTTCGCCCCCGGAACGAGATCGTCGGATATCGCTCGACGTCGAAGAAGTCGGCGCTGCGGAGATGGGCATCCCGCTCAGGCTGGCCGGTCCAGATCTTCCTGGCGTCGATCTCGCCCTGGAACTCGGCGGCCAGGGGATCGGCGCGGTCGAACTCGAGCGTTCCGTGTATGTCTTTGAACGACCCCCGGACCCACGTCACCATCATGTGGCGGGCCCGAAATGCAGCCTCGGTGTGACCGGGTTCGAACGTCCAGCTCGCCACGTGGCTCCCCCATTCATCGGAATGGCATTCATCGGTAGGGTCCGGTGTCATGCTCCCAGATCGGGAGCAACGCCGCCCAACACCACGTCGGGGAAGCTTCGATCCCGCCGCCGGTGAGTGAAGCGGTCGCCATCCTGGCCAGGGAGACGATCGAAGCCGGAGAGCGTGACCCTCGAGCCATACGCCGCATCCAGCTCGACAGGCCCCCGAGCTCACACCGCGAGATAGCGACCGAACCAGTCCAGGATCCTCACCCACCCGTCGACCGCCGCCTCAGGCCGGTAGAGGGGTCTGTTCACTGCGAAGAAGGCGTGTCCGGCGCCCTCGTAGGTGTGGAACTCGTAGGGCTTGTCGTTGTCCTTCAGGATCCGCTCCAGCTCCGCCACGTGCTCCGGTGACGGGAACGCGTCCTCGGCGCCGAACAGCCCAAGCAACGGGCAGGACAGCTGCGGGGCCAGGTGGCCGATCGGCCCGACCTTCAACGGGAAGCCTTCTGGTGGGGTGCCGACCACGAAGGCGCCGTAGCAGTCGACCGCGGCGTCGAGCTCGAGGCTGCAGGCGGCGAGGAACGACTGTCGTCCCCCCGAGCAGTAACCGATCACCCCGATTCGCCCGTTGGACGAGGCGAGCCGCCGGAGATGGGAAGCTGCGCCCGCGACGTCGTCGACGAGCTGCTCGTCTGAGATACCCCCATCGGCGCGTACCACCGCGGCGGCCTCGTCCGGTGGCGCTCCCGGCGCCTGTCGGGAGTACAGGTTGGGGCAGAGCGCGCTGTAGCCCTCGGCCGCGAACCGGCGGGTGATCTCCTTGGTCGCCGTGTCGTAACCGGGCATGTGGTGGATGACCACGACACCGCCGGAGGGGCTCGGCGCGAGGGGGCGGGCCAGGTAGGCCTCGATGTCGTCCCCATTGCGGCTCGTGATCCTCACGGTCTCGGCCATCATGGCGTCGTAGGCGGCTGGCGCCGGTGTGGTCATGGTCGCTCCTTCTTTCGCATTGCCGATCCTTCTCGGAGCTCGGCAGCCACTTTCTGCAGCCGTTGAGCCTTGGCCGCCCGTTCATCTCTGAAGTCCTGGATCCGGGCCAGCTTGTCGTCCAGACGGGCGAGGAGCCGATCGTTGGCCTCGATCAGCCGATGTATCACTTCGAGTCGATGGGCAGGCTTCGGATCGGCGTGATAGGCATCACGGAGGCGCTCGAAGACGTCCTCGGTCTCGAGCACGACTCCAACCTCTGCCAGTGAGAAGCCCAGGAGCTCTTGCAGCTCTTTGATGCGCTTGGCCCGGTGGATCTCGGCGTCCGAGTACAGCCGCTCTCCCGCTCCCCGATGCGTCTTCGGCGTCAGAAGACCAAGCTCCTCCCAGTACCGGAGGGTCCGGGTGGTGACGCCGGTCAGCTTGGCCACCTCACCGATCCGCCAGGTGGTTGCCTTGTCGTCAACGACCGAGCTCGCAGGGCCCATCAGTCTCGTCAGCTCCCGCTCCCGGCTGTGAGCACCACATCGGGCTGGACTGGTGCCCCCGGTGCTGCTGGCAGTTTGTCCCCATGGACGTAGCGCGTCCCGCGGGTCCATGACGCGGCGGCCGCGACGAGGCAGGCCACGATGGCGGAGTCGAACGCGGCGTGGAGACCCTGACGGAAAGGCTCGGAGATAAGGGATGGGAAGAAGGTTCGTCCCGTCACCACCGCGGCGTGACCGGGCGGCAGGTGGGCGAGGACCGACGGCCCCAGGAGGTGTTGCATCGGGTTCTCCCCCAGAAAGGCGGCGAAGAGGGTCGAGACCGGTGGTAGGTGCGCCACTCGGTCTGCTGCCGGCGCGGGGACGCCCTGGCCGACCAGGCCGTGGTAGAGGCTCGCGGGCAGACCGGAGGCGAGCCCGACGATCATGAGCGAGAAGAAGATACCGATCGACAGGACCTGCGCAGAGTTCTGAAAGGTCGAGTTCATGCCCGAGCCTGCGCCGCGGTCCTTGGCCGGCAGGCTGTTCATCACCCCGGCCCGGTTCGGTGACCCGAAAGCCCCCATGGTGAGGCCCATGAGCAGCAGTAGCAACCCGAACAGCCAGTAGGGGAAGTCGATCGGCAGCAGCTCGAGCAGCACGAACGTCACCGCTGAGCCGATCATGCCGCCCGTGGCGAACGGCCGTGCCCCGTAGCGATCGGTGAGGGTGCCGGAGACGGGTCCGGCGATGAGAAACCCCGCCGTCAACGGCAGCATGTAGATACCGGCCCACAGTGGCGTGCGGAGGAAGTCATAGCCGTGCAGCGGCAGCCAGATCCCCTGGAGCCAGATGATGAGCATGAACATCAGCCCACCTCGACCGACGGCGGCGAGGAAGCTCGCCAGCACTCCGCCGGTGAAGGCGCGGATCCGGAAGAGAGGCAGCCGGAACATGGGCTCGGCCACCCGTGTCTCGACGAGGCCGAAGGCGAGGAGGAGGGCGACCCCCGACGCCAGGCAGAAGATGACCATGGGGCTGGTCCAACCCATCGTGTGCCTGCCGTAGGGCTGGATGCCGTAGGTGATGGCCACCATTACGAGGATCAGACCGAGGGCGAAGGTGACGTTGCCGGCCCAGTCCACGCGGGCGCGGTCCCCACGACTCACCTCCCGAAGCCGGCGATAGCCCCAGATGGTGCCGAACAAGCCGATCGGCACCGACACGAGGAAGATGAGGCGCCAGTTGATGGGGGCCAGCACGCCGCCGAGCACCAGGCCGATGAAGGTGCCGCTGATGCCGGCAGCCTGGTTGATGCCAAGCGCGAAGCCCCGTTGGTTGTCGGGGAAGGCATCCGTGAGAATGGCGGCAGAGTTGGCGATGAGGAAGGCGGCGCCGACGCCCTGGAACACGCGGACGATGATCAACCACAGTCCTGCGGCCGGACCGGTCAGCCAGGTGACGGTGAGCAGCAGGGAGAAGAAGGTGAACAGGGCGAAGCCGAGGTTGTACATCCGCACCCGGCCGTACATGTCTCCGAGGCGCCCCAGGCTCACCACGAGGACACTCGTCACGACGAGGAAGCTGAGGATCATCCACAGCAGATAGAAGCTGTTGCCCGGTTGGAGGGGGTCGAGATGGATGCCCCGGAAGATGTCGGGCAGCGCGATCAGCATGATCGACCCGTCGACGGTGGCCATCAGCATGCCGAGGGTGGTGATGGTCAGCGCCGCCCACTTATAGCCGTGTTCGCTCGCGGCAGCCTCGTCTCCGTCGGGAAGTATCTCGGTTCCGAGCGCGTCCGAGGTCATAACTGCCATTGACGTTAGCAAGAAGAAAGCTTGACGTCTACGTCAACTGGGCCCACGGCCGCGGAGACGCGGGCTCGGGTCCGATAGAACCTTGGGCATGAGCGACCACAGGGACGAGGGCTCGGCTGAGGATCCGTCCGAGGACAGCGAGATCGACTTCGATGACGAGCAGGAGGACGACCAGTCGCCGCTCGACGAGGCCGAGGCGGCTGAGCTTGGCGTCGACCTCGACGACCCGGAGGAGCTGTCCGAGACGGAGGACGACGTCTGAGCGACCGCCGGAGAGTCGGCGATCACATGAAGTTCCGAGCGTGCGGCGCAGACAGGGCGGCCGCCTCGGGGCGCCTCCTAGGAGTCGTCGACGGCACGCCTCGTGGCTGATACGGAGAGGTCCGGAGGGCGGGCGAGCGTTTGATACACGACGCAGTAGCGCTCGGTAGCGGCAATGACGGCGTCCAGCTCCTCGGGCGCGACGTCGGCCGTCAGGTCGAAGCTGAGCCGGATCGCCGAGAAGCCCACCCGGGCCTCTCGACCCACGGCCATCGTGCCCCGGAAGTCCAGGTCACCTTCGGCCCGAACCGTGCCCTCGACGGCGATGCCGCGGTTGGTGGCGACGGACCGCAGCGTCACGCCGGCGCACGCCACCAGCGCCTCGAGCAGCATGTCACCGGAGCAGGCCAAGCTCCCGTCACCCCCACTGGCGGGATGGAGGCCCGCCTCGACCAGCGCCCTGCCCGTGTCCACCGAACACGACACGTCCTCGCTCCCGAGCAGGCCCTCGGCCTGAAGGGTGACGACCGCCGAAGTCGGCTCCTCCCGGTAGCGGTCCTTCAACGGGGCCTGCAGCCGCCGCAGCTCCTCAGTATCCAAGGCTCCACCTCCTGAGACGGCCATCAGAGTAGGCCGAGAAGGCCCTCCTGGCTGGGTGGTTCGTCGTAGTCCCGGACCCCCCTGGGCGGTACTATCACCGTCCGTGCGGCCTCGGACACTGGCTGCCGCCACCGCGGCGGGTGGGATCTGCCTGATCGTGGCGACTGCCGTACTTCCCTCCGTGCGCTTCGCGTACGGCAACGAGGGTTTGCACGTGGCCATCGAGACGACGGCTGTCATCGTCGGCAGCATGGTGGCATACCTGGCGATCGGTCGCTACCGCCGGCATCATCGCCGCTCCGATCTGCTCGTTGCCGGCGGCCTCGCCCTGCTGGTCATGAGCAACCTGGCTCTGGTCGTGGACGCCGCAGTCCCGGTCGCCGAGCCCGCCGAGCACCTCTCGACATGGATCCTCCTCGCCCTGCGAGGTGCTGCAGCCGGCTTGCTCGTGAACGCCGCCCTGGTCAGCTCCCGCTCGTCGGGACGCAAGTGGGGCTTGTCGTGGCTCGTCTCGGGGATTGCACCCCTCGGCCTGGTCGCCCTGGTCACTGGTATCGCACCCGGGGAGATGACCGCACGCAGCCACCCGCTGCCGCTGGCATCGTCGGACACCGTCCACGTCCCCGAGAGCCTGGTCATGTCGACGGCCTTGGCATTGGTGGCGCTCCTCTTCGCCTTGGCCGCGGCCGGCTTCGTGCGCCGAGCCGAGCGCGAGCGGGACGAGTTCGTCGCCTGGATGGGGGCAGGCTGCGGCCTGGCGGCGCTCGCGGCCCTGACTTACCTGCTGTTCCCACCGCTCAACCCGACGTGGTTCTATACAGCCGACCTGCTGCGCCTGGGTGCCTACCTCCTGTGGCTCATTGGCGGTGGACGCGAGATCGCCCACTACTGGTCGGAGCTGGCCGCGATGGCGGTCACCGAAGAGCGAAGACGCATGGCCCGAGACCTCCACGATGGGATGGCCCAAGAGCTCGCCTTCATCACGACTCAGGCCACGTCGGCAGCACGCGGAAACGCCGATCCGGTCTCGCTCGTCCAGCTGGGCGCCGCCGCTCAGCGTGCACTCGACGAATCGCGGCGAGCGATCATCACCTTGACGACAGACCACGACGAGCCGCTCTCGACCATAGTGGCCAACATGGCAGAAGACGTCGCCAACCGGTACGGCGTGGGGGTTCACATCGAGCTCGACGACAACCTGACCCTTCCTCCCGAGGTGCGCGACAGCCTCTTG
>DATBBR010000006.1 GCA_036270875.1 Acidimicrobiales bacterium | reverse complement strand
GGGCGTTGTCCAGCGAATGGAGCCCGGTCGACAGCTCGCTCTGGTGGACGTGGGGACGGGATCGGGGCTCGGGCTCTACCTCGACGGCTACCGATACGCCCTGAGCGATGGCCGGCAATGGGGCGCGTCTGACTCCCCCGTCGACATCGATTGCGAGCTCCGGGGACACCTGCGACCCCTCCTTCCTCCGACCGGGAAGATCGATCACCGGGTCGGCATCGACCTCAATCCTCTCGATCTCGATGACCCGGAGGAACGGGCGTGGCTGGAGGCATGCATTCCGCCGGAGGCAGGGGCGCTGCGACGGGTCGCCGGAGCCATCGAGGTAGCGCGCGCCGGTGATGCGCCGATCATTCGGGGCGACGCGCACGAGCTCCTCTCCGATGTGCTGAGGGCCGTGCCTGCTGGGCTGCTCGTCGTCGTGGTCGACTCGTTCGCGGCCGTCTTCTTCGATGAAGCCATGCAGCAGGACATGAGCGAGGTCATATCGAGGCTCGGCCGCGAGCGTGACGTCGCCTGGATCGCGCTCGATCCCCTGGTGCCTCTCGGGACGCGCGCTCGCCGGACCGTGCAAGGCCTGGACGCCCCGTCCCGTCTCGTGGAGCAGAACCGCCGGGGCGGAGCCTTCGCTGCCCTGTCACTCGTCGCGTACCTCGATGGGACTGCGTCCTCCAGGCTTCTTGCCAGTGCCCACCCGTCGGGGACTCGAATGGAATGGCTCGACGGCACGAGCGCGCTCTGAGTGCCGCGAGCCGGTCCCAGCGGGGCCTTGACCTCAAGAGCACTCGAGGTCTTACGCTTGTTCCGCATGGCACGACAGGATGCGGCATGACCGACATGACACCGGCATTGGACGAGGCCTTCGAGCGCATGGCCCGATCGGGCTTCGAGCTTCCGAACGGCTTCGTCAACCACGGACCCATGGCCTGCGAGGCCCTGGCTGCTCTCGGCTGCGACGATGTCATCGACGGCTGGGCTCGGCGCGTCGCCCGCTCCGGCGGGACGGCCGTCGACCCGGCGGCACCGGTCGACTTCGAGTGGCGAGAAGGGCTCGGTGACTACCGGAAGCTCCCCGAGTGGATCGGGCACTTCGAGCGAGCGATCGCGGACGAGGGGTGGGCCGCGGTCGTCGAGGTGTGGGTGCCCCGCCTGATGCCCGCGCTGGCTGTCGCCCTCTTCCATGGCGCCATCAGAGCGGCCCACGCCGTTCGGGCCATCGATTCGACGGACACCCCCGCCCGGCGTGCCGAGCTGGCCAGAGCACTCGCCTACTGGGCCGCCCGTTACAGCGCCGGGCGGCAGGCGACCGAACAAGCGAACGGGCACGACGTGCGGCCGGCTCTCGTTGATGCCGCCGCCAACGGCGCCCGTCATTACCTCGCCCGGCCCAACATCTTCAACCTCCACGGCGTCACCGGAGCCATGGCGGTCGAGCTCATGGTCGACCACATCTCACCCGCCGACGGAGCCGCCGGACTCGCTCAGGTGCGGGCCGAGCACGCCTCGCTGTACCGAGGTGCAGAGCCAGCGACGGCCAGCACGGGAAGAGGGGCGAGGCGGGGAGACGCGGTGGTCGATGACGAGCTCGCCCGGGCGGCGGCCGACAGCCGAGACCCACACCAGGTCAAGCTCGTCGAGGCCTGCCGCCGCGGCTTCGCGGCCACCGGTGATCCCACCTTCGCTGCCGCGGCGGAGACGGTCACCGGCGTCGGCCGCTGAACCGGCGCCACCGCCCGGCTTCGCTGCTCGCGAAGGGTGAGGCAGCCCCAGATACCCCACCCGACGGGCACGACAGACCAGAAGCTGACGATCCGGTAGAGGAACACGCCAGCCAGGGCGCTCTCGGCTGACATGCCGTAGGCGACGAGGAAGAAGGAAAGGCTGCCCTCCACAACGCCGAGCCCACCAGGAACGAGCGGAAAGCTGGCCGCCACCTGGGCCAGCCCGTAGGCCACCAGCACCCCGCGCCAGGGGACCGTGCCACTGATCGCCCACACGCAGGTCACGAGGCAGGCGCAATCGATGAGCCAGTTGAGCATGGCGAGCAAGCCGATCGTCGTCCAGCCCCGAACGTCGAGCCCGACCGCACCGACCCGCGACGCCAGCGTGCCGGCGGCGTCGGCAAGGCGTCGGAGGTGGGGCATGCCCGAGGTGGCCCCGGCCACGCCGCGTCCCACGGCCCTGGCTCCGGGCGAGCGCCGTCCGAGCAGAGCCACACCGGCAGCCACAACGGGCATGGCGGCCAGGCCCGCTGCCACCGGTCGCAAGTGGGCGACCGGCCCCCGGCCACCCGCGATCTCGATTCCAGCCGCCACGACGAGGAACAGCGCGAAGCTGCCCAGAGCGCCGCTCACGAGCACCACCCATCCGGCCAGCGGGCGGTCGGCCCCGCGCCGCCGCAGCCGGCCGAAGACCCAAGTCGCCCCCCACGCCACCCCACCGGGAAGCGTGAGGGCCAAGGCGTTGGCGGCGAGAGCGATCGCCGTCATCGGCCCCAGGCCCACCTCGACGTTGCCCGCCCGCAGCAGCCGCTGCTGGATCAGAGCGAAGACGACCATGGACGCGGCCTCGAGACCAAGTGCTGCCAGCAGCAGCCCCCAGCGGACGTGGACAAGGGAGTGACCGACGGCGGCGAGGTCGTGGCTGCGGCCGACGCCGGCCACGACAGCCACGACGAGCACGATCAGAGCTCCGCCGCGCCGGAGCAACTTGGGCGCGATGGCGGCTGCATTGCGGCCCGCGGCCGACCAGCCGGGGGTCGAGCGGAGGTCAGCGGCCGTGCACGTCATGTGCCTTCAGACGCCCCGGCGAGGCGAACCTCATCGGTCCCGCCACCGAAGGCCTGGCTACCTGGTGGCGCCCGCCCCGTGCGTCCTCAGTGGGCGCCGTGCAACGGGGCGAGCCCGACCGTCACCGTGCGGCCGTAGAACGGGGTGGCGTCCGCGCCCGCCGGCGCGTCGCTCGGCATGGGTGGGCCCAGGTTGGCGTGCACGACACGGGATCCGTTGCGACCGGTCTGACAACCCACCGGAACCTGCAGGGTGACCTCGCCGGTGCCCCGGAGGGTGAGGCCGCCACAGGACACGTTCTGCAGCTCGAGGAACTCGTCCGTCGGTCGGGTGACGTCGAATCGCCAGCCCCAGACAGAGAACGCCCGCTGCACGGTTCTGTAGTCGAAGCGGTCGGGTGGTGGTGGAGGGTTGCCGCTGCCGTCGTCGTGGCGGAGCGACGCGTACTGGTTCTCGAGCTGACCGCGGAGCCATGGATTCCAGTACGGATCGGAATGAATGCCGGGATGCAGCTCGTAGTGGTCAGTGACGCCGACGTCAGCGACCGCAGTCTGGAAGTCGACGTTCATGTCGAGCACCAGCGCCTCGAAGCCCTGGGCGGTGAGGTAGTCCGACGGGCTGCCGAGATCGGCGCTGCGCCGAGGCACGGCGTCATTGGAGAAGCCCTGCAGGTCGGTGACCTGCCGGCCCGACCGGAAGGCCCTGGCGTTCAGTACCAGGTCCCGGGGGTTCCGACCCCGGTAGTAGGCCTGGTCGGCCACCGGGTCGCCGAGGGCCAGGGTGGCGGCGTTGGCGTCCTCGGCCTCCGTCGGCGAGACGGAGCCCGGCAGGACGCCGACAGCGCCTGGCAGCTGATGGTACGGAACAGCACCCGGGGGCTGCACTCCGAGGGGTGAGGACGCCCGCGTGGGGTCGGCGCCGGGGAGGACCAGGATGTTGAGCGCCCCCGACACTGAGCCGAGCGACGACCAGAGATCGGGGTGGGCGAGGCCCAGCTGGTACGACCCGTACCCGCCGAGCGAGGTGCCCGCCAGCGCCCGCCACTCCCGTCCCGGTCGGGTCGGGAGGTGGGACTCGACGTAGGGCAGGATCTCGTCCATCACGTCCGTCGCGAAGCTGGGCGCCCGGGTGCGATACCGAGCCTCGTCGCCCCCGGCCGCGTAGCGCGGGTTCCAGTCGACCCAGAATCCATCGACGCCGGGCGCCGGACCGTAGCCCCCGGGCACTGTTCGGCCGTCCGGGGCCACCAGGATGATGTCCAGTGCCGGGCGGAGCGCCCAGTGGGCTGGATCGGAGTAGCTCCATGGATCGGCGACGCTGTGTGGGTCGACCGGCGGCCCCGAGTCCAGGGCGTCGACCCAGGCGCTGGGGTGAGCGCCCGTGCCCAACATCGAGGTGTAGTCGCCGCCGAAGCCGTGGAGCAGGTAGAGAACCGGACAGCGCCGACCAATCGATGGTGCGCAGGCAGGTGGCACGTAGTACGAGAACGCCGTGGTGCCGCCCAAGGCGGGGCTCGCCAGCTCCTGGCAGGACACCGTCCCCACGGCCACGGTTGGCGTCTGGGTCGGCGCCCGGCACCCGGCGAAGAACTGGGGTGCCGGACCGGTCGCCACCGCTGGGCCGGCCGGCAGGGCGAGGACACCCGCGGCGAACCCGGCGGCTGCTAGCACGCGGGCGGCTCGGCGCACCCTCAGGGGTTCGGCGCTGCTCGCCCCGATCCCTATCGTCAAGCGAGAGCGCGTCCCGTCGCCCTCGGCGTCACAATGGAGGTAGCCGCCCAGAGGGCCGGGGGGGGAACCCGATGCAGACGATGTGGTTGAACGAGGACGGGGCGTGGGAGACGACACTCCGTGGTCGCCAGGTGTTCGACAACCCCCGCCTGAACAAGGGAACCGCCTTCTCCCCCGAGGAGCGTCGAGCGCTGCGCCTGGTCGGACAGCTCCCGCCTTCGGTATTGACCCTGGACGAGCAGGCCGCCCTGTCGTACTCGCAGTACGCGGCACAGCCGACCAACCTGGCCAAGAACATTCACCTCGCCGATCTTCATGATCGCAACGAGGTTCTCTTCTACCGGGTGCTGTCCGACCATCTTCGGGAGATGCTCCCGATCGTCTACACCCCGACGATCGGAGACGCCATCGCCATGTACAGCCACGAGTACCGCCGGCCCCGTGGCGTCTATCTCTCGGTCGACTCGCCCGAGCTCGTCGGGCCGTCGCTCGGTGAGATGGGCCTCGGGCCCGACGAGGTCGACCTCATCGTGGCGACCGACGCCGAGGCGATCCTTGGCATCGGAGACTGGGGGGTGGGCGGTATCGAGATCGCCGTGGGCAAGCTCGTCGTGTACACCGCGGCTGCGGGGATCTACCCGGACCGGACGCTGGCCGTCATGCTCGACGTGGGAACCAATCGTCAGAGCCTGCTGGAGGACCCGCTCTATCTCGGCAACCGGCACCCCCGAGTGTCTCGGACGGCCTACGACGAGTTCATCGCGACCTACGTCAACACGGCGAGACGGCTGTTCCCGAACGCTCTGCTCCATTGGGAAGACGTCGGCACCAGCAACGCCCGCAGGATCCTCGAGCGGTACCGGCGGCGGGTACTGACATTCAACGACGACATGCAGGGCACCGGCGCCGTGAACCTGGCCGCCGTGCTGTCAGCCGCTCGAGTATCCGGTGTTTCGCTTGCCGAGCACCGAGTGGTGGTGCTCGGCTCCGGCACTGCGGGCATCGGCATCGCCGACCAGATGCGGGACGCGATGGCAGCGGACGGGCTCACCCGCGACGAGGCCACAACCAGGTTCTGGTGCCTCGACCGCCAGGGTTTGCTCACCGAGGAGGTCGCCGACCTCCAGGACTTCCAGCGGGCCTACCAACGACCAGCCAGCGAGGTCGTGGGGTGGAACCGCGACAACGAGCTCGGTGGGATCGACCTCGCCGAGGTGGTTCGCCGCGTCCACCCGACCATCCTCATCGGCACCTCCACGCGAGCCAACGCCTTCACCGAGGAGATCGTCACGGAGATGGCGGCCCACGTCGACAGGCCCATCATCCTGCCCATGTCCAACCCCACGCACCTCTGCGAGGGGGTTCCCGCGGACCTGATCCGGTGGACCGGCGGCCGAGCTCTGGTCGCGACGGGCAGTCCGTTCGACCCCGTCACCTTCGACGACGTGACCTACGTCATCGGCCAGGCCAACAATGCCCTGGTCTTCCCCGGTCTGGGTCTGGGCGCGATCGTCGCCCGGGCCACGGTCATCACCGATGGGATGATCGTCGCCGCCGCCCGAGCCATCGCCGATCTCGTCGACCCGACCATTCCCGGTGCGTCGCTCCTTCCCCAGATCGAGGACTTGCGCAGCACGTCGGTCGCCGTGGCCGTCGCGGTGGCCGAGGCCGCCGGGCGCGACGGCGTTGCCCGGGCTGCGCTGGACGGCGACCTGGAGTCCCAGGTGCGCGACGCCGTGTGGACACCGACGTACCGGCCGGTGCAGGCAGCGGAGATGGCCTCTGGTGTCCTGCGGGTCCCACCAACCCGTCCTCGAGACGAGCCCGCTCCGGCCAACTTCGGTCGTGACTTCTGGCCGCGCGGACCGCGGTAGCGGCCCGACCACCCGCGGTGGCTCACGCACTGCCTGCAGCCGCCGGCTCGGCGCCCACGAGCAGGCCAGTGCGACCCCGATAGCGCACCGGCTGGTCGCCTTTCACAGCGACGGCCCATCCCGACCGGGCCAGCAGCTGATCGGGCTCGTCAGGGCCGAACCTGGTGAGCCACGGCTCGCCCATGGCGGCGACGATCACACCTCGCACCCGACGACGGAGCCGTTCGGGCGCCGGAGCGTCGGGACGCGTCGTCGGAAACGCCACCGCCAGTCGGCTCCCGCCACCAGCTAACTCGTGGAGGCTGCCGAGCAGCTCGCTCGTCACCGGCCGGGGTAGGTAGCCGAGGAGCCCTTCCACCACGAAGAGAGACGGAAGGGTGGAGTCGTGGCCAGCGGCACGGAGCGCGCCCATCAGGTCGTCGTGTACGAGGTCGACGGCAACGAAGGAGATCTGGCTGGAGAGCGATCCGACGGCGGCCAGGCGCAAGCGCTTGTCCGCCTGTGTCGCCGGATGGTCCACCTCGAACCACCGAACCTGGGGGCTGGCGAAGCGCAGCGCCCGTCCGTCGTAGCCCGCGCCGACGACGACGATCTGCCGGACACCGGCGCGGAGGGAGTCCAACGTCTCCCGGTCGAAGAACGCGGTACGGACGGCCAGGTGACGTCGGAGCCGCTTGTCTCCCAGGCTCACCCGCTTTCCTCCGAGCGACTGGTAGAGGCGGACCTCGGCGTCGGCGTCACCCGTCGGCACCTCGGGTCGGACCAGGCTGGCCCGGCTGACAGCCACCCGGCGGGCAGTGAACGACGGCTTGGCCTCCCTCACGACAGCCTGGCCTCGTCGATGACCCTCACGGCGACCGGTTCAGGACCCAGGTGCCTCGAAGCTCGAGCACGTGGTGGTGGTCGCCCTGGATGCCGACACGCGCCCCCAGGTCGCCGCAATGCGGGCAGCGCAGCACGACGCCCGCCCCCTGATAGGCGCGATGGGCGCCGATCGCAGCGCGGGTCCCACACGACTGACAAATCCGCTCGGCGAGCGTGATCTCCGTGGTGAAGATCTCCTCCAGGGTGCCGGCGACGCCGTTGCCATCGGTGTGAAGTCCAGATGCTTCCATTGTCATCCTCCCGTCGGTCCGAATCGCTCGGTGCGAACTCTCGCAGCCTCGTGCCCGAGGGCCACGAGCAGGTCCGCCACGTGCTCGACGAACGGCGTCGGTCCACAAACGAAGATCAGCGGTCGTTCCTCGGGACCCGGTCCGACGGCGCCGATCATCTCGGCGTCCACCCGGCGGGTCCACCCGGCCCACTGTGCGTCCCAGTGGCGTGTCAGCGTGTAGTGGCAGGCGACGCCCTGGCGGGGAGCTTCGGCGAGCTCGGCCTGGTACAGCACGTCTTCCCGCGAGCCGACCGAGACCAACAGCCGGGTGTCGATGTCGCTCGCTTCCTGTCGGCGGTGGCGGACCATGGCCATTAGCGGCACGAGGCCCGAGCCCCCGGCGACGAGGAGCAGGGGTCCACCGTCGCGCACGTTCCAGGTGAAGTAGCCGCCGATCGGACCTCGTAGCTCGAAGCTGTCCCCGACGCGAAGCTCATCGGTCAGGTAGGGCGAGACCTCGCCGTCGTCGATCTGCTCGACCGTCAGCGCCAGCCCGGCGCTCCCGGGAGGCGAGGCGATGGAATACGAGCGCTGGGCCTGGTAGCCGTCGTCGGCCGTGAGACGGACATCGACGTGCTGGCCGGCGAGGTGGTCGGGCCACCCGGGGACGTCGAGGACGATCGTCCGGGCCCGAGGCGTCTCCTCCCGCACGTCGACGACCGTGCACACCCGCCAGATCAGCGGCGCGCGGCGGGCGCCTAGTCGCTCCAGTACCGCTGCTCTCTCCACGGGTCGCCGTAGTTGTGGTACCCGAGCGATTCCCAGAAGCCG
Source organism: Acidimicrobiales bacterium (assembly GCA_036270875.1). Classification (NCBI taxonomy): domain Bacteria; kingdom Bacillati; phylum Actinomycetota; class Acidimicrobiia; order Acidimicrobiales; species Acidimicrobiales bacterium. The sequence goes on along the minus strand of DATBBR010000006.1, from coordinate 13,348 downwards.
GGCTCGTCCTCGTCCATGAGGGTCAGGCCCCGGATCCACTTGGCGCTCTTCCAGAAATACAGATGCGGGACGAGCAGTCGAGCCGGTCCTCCGTGCTCCGGCTCCAGGGCTTCTCCGTCGAAGCGGTAAGCGATCCACGCCTGGCCGCCGGTCACGTCAGCCAGCGGAAGGTTGGACGTATAGCCACCCTCGGACCGCGCGGTCACGAATTCGGCGCTCGTCTCGACCTCCTCGAGCAGGACGTCGAGGGACACACCCGTCCAGGCCGTGCCGAGCTTCGACCATTTGGTCACACAGTGGATGTCGACCGTGACCGTCTCGCTCGGGAGAGCGAGGAGCTCCTCCCACCCCCACGAGCGACGCTCGTCGACCGCGCCGTCGATGGTGAAGCTCCAGCCATCCAGCGCCACGTTCGGCGTGGGACCGGCCGACAGCACCGGGAAGTCGTTCACCACGTACTGCCCGGGAGGCAGGCGCGAGGGATCGACGTCCCTGCGTCGCCGGCCACGAAACCCACGGGATATCGGCGCCATCGCCCCTCCTCGACTCGAGCCTATGCCCTCGGTCGAGCCGGTGCCCGGTCAACGCCGTGGACGTGCCGCTACACTTCGCCCGATGCTGGGCCTTCCGGACAATGTAGTGGCGTGCCTGTTCGACCTCGACGGCGTCCTCACCAAGACGGCCAAGGTCCACGCCGCCGCCTGGAGGCAGATGTTCGACGACTTTCTCGCCCAGCGTGCCAAGCAGCGAGGCGAGACATTCGTCCCCTTTGATGCCATCACCGACTACGACGAGTACGTCGACGGCAAGCCGAGGATGGATGGGGTGCGATCGTTTCTAGCCGCCCGCGGCATCGAGCTTCCCGAGGGCAAGCCCGACGACCCGCCGAGCGAAGAGACCGTCCACGGGCTGGGCAACCGCAAGAACGAGATCGTGCTGCGTCTGATCCGCGAGCAGGGTGTGGAGGCCTATCCGGGTTCGGTCCGCTACGTCCGGGCCGTGCGAGACGCGGGCCTGCACCGGGCGGTCGTCTCCTCCAGCGCCAACTGCCATGACGTCCTCGTCGCCGCGGGGATCGCCGACCTGTTCGAGGTGCGCATCGACGGCCTGGTCGCCGAGGCCGAGCACCTCAAGGGCAAGCCGGCCCCCGACACGTTCCTCGCCGGAGCCAAGGCGCTCAACGTGGACCCCGGCCAGGCGGCAGTGTTCGAGGATGCCCTGGCCGGGGTGGCCGCCGGACGCGCCGGTAACTTCGGATATGTCGTCGGAGTCGACCGGGTCGGCCAGGCCGATGCCCTGCGCCAGCACGGAGCCGACGTCGTAGTGACCGATCTGGCCGAGCTGCTCGATCGATCATGATCCCCCACCCTGCGTTCGCGATCGAGCCGTGGGTGCTGCGCGAGACCGAGCTCAACCTCGACGTCCTGGCCCAGACCGAGTCGGTGTTCGCCCTTTCCAACGGCCACCTCGGTCTCCGCGGGAACCTGGACGAGGGCGAGCCGGTCGGCATCCCCGGCACCTACCTCAACGCCTTCTACGAGAAGCGGCCGCTCCGCTATGCCGAGACGTCCTACGGCAACCCCGAGGCGGGCCAGACCGTGGTCCACATCACCAATGGGAAGATATTCCGCCTCCTCGTCGGCGACGAGCCCTTCGACGTGCGCTACGGCCAGCTCCGCTCCCACGAGCGGGTGCTCGACCTACGGGCCGGAGTGCTCCGTCGACAGGCACAGTGGGTGTCGCCGGTGGGTCGTGAGGTTCGGCTCTCCACGACCCGGTTGGTGTCATTCGTCCAGCGAGCGGTAGCCGCAGTGCTCTACGAGGTGGAACCCGTCGACGGCAGCGCGATCCGACTCGTCGTCCAGTCTGAGCTGGTCGCCAACGAGCCACCCCCCACCGTCGACCCCGACCCTCGCGCCGCGGCGGCGCTGAGCTCGCCGCTGGTCTCCGAGGACCACATCTGCAAGGACAACCGGGTCGTGCTGTCCCACATCACCCGGGCAAGCCGCCTGCGGGTGGCCGCGGGTATGGACCACGTCGTCGACGGCCCGCCGGGCACCACGGTCAGCGTGGAGAGCGAGGAGGACCTCGGACGGGTGACGGTGACGGCTGACGTGGCGCCGGGCCAGCCCCTGCGCATCGTCAAGTTCCTCGCCTACGGATGGTCGGGGCAACGCTCGCAGCCCGCCATGCGGGCCCAGGTGGAGGGGGCCCTGGCCGAGGCCCAGCACACCGGTTGGGACGGCCTCGTCGACGCGCAACGCGCCTACCTCGAGGACTTCTGGGATCGCGCCGACATCGAGATCGAGGGCGACGCCGAGCTCCAGCAGGCCGTCCACTTCGCCATGTTCCACCTCCTGCAGGCCGGGGCCCGAGGCGAGCAACGGGCCATTCCCGGAAAGGGTCTGACCGGTCCGGGCTACGACGGGCACACATTCTGGGACACCGAGATGTTCGTGCTTCCGATGCTCACCTACACCTACCCGGCAGCGGTCGGCGACGTCCTTCGCTGGCGACATGCCACCCTCGACCTGGCCCGCAAGCGGGCGACACAGCTGGGGCTGCAAGGCGCTGCCTTCCCGTGGCGGACGATCAGCGGCGAGGAGTGCTCGGGCTATTGGCCGGCGGGGACCGCCCAGTTCCACATCAACGCCGGGATCGCGGACGCCGTGATCCGCTATCAGGTGGCCTCCGAGGACGAGCTGTTCGAACGCGAGGTCGGGATCGAGCTACTGGTGGAGACCGCTCGCCTGTGGCGATCGCTCGGCCACCACGGTGCCGACAGCGGCTTTCGCATCGACGGGGTGACGGGTCCCGACGAGTACAGCGCCATCGCCGACAACAACGTCTACACCAACCTGATGGCCCAGAAGAACCTACGGGCCGCGGCGGATATGGCCGAGCGCCACCCCGATCGCGCCGTGGAGCTCGGTGTGGATCCCGAGGAGGTCGCCTCCTGGCGCGATGCCGCCCGGATGGTCGTGATCCCCTATGACGAGATGCTCGCCGTCCACCCCCAATCCGATGGCTTCACCGCCCACGAGCGGTGGAACTTCTCGGCCATGGGCCCCGACGACTACCCACTGCTCCTGCATTTCCCGTATCTCCAGCTCTACCGCAAGCAGGTGGTCAAGCAGGCCGACCTGGTGCTGGCCATCCAGACGCGCGGTGATGCGTTCACCGAGGATCAGAAGGTCCGTGACTTCGACTACTACGAAGCGTTGACGGTCCGAGACTCCTCGCTGTCGGCATGCACACAGGCGGTCGTCGCCGCCGAGGTCGGTCACGTCGAGCTCGCCTACGACTACTTCGGTGAGGCGGCGCTGATGGACCTGGACGACCTCGAGCACAACACTCGGGACGGCCTTCACATCGCCTCGCTCGCCGGCGCCTGCATGGCACCGATCGGTGGGTTCGGCGGCGTTCGCGACTTCCACGGCGCCCTCAGCTTCTCGCCGCGCCTCCCCCAGGCCCTGACCCGGATGAGCTTTCGTCTCATCTTCAAGGGCCGGCTGCTGAAGGTCGAGATCAACCACCGAGAGGCCAGCTACCTGCTGATGGACGGGCCCCCGTTGGAGATCTCCCACCACGGCGAGACGGTCTCCCTCGAGACCAAGAGTGCGGTGAGGCGTCGCCTTCCCCGGCTTCCCACACGCCCGCCGCCGCAACAGCCTGCTGGCCGGGCCCCCGCGCGGCGTGTCCCGCAGCACTGATGGCCAGGGCCTGAGCCGACCCGCACCAGCTGCTCACCTCCCTTGACAGTGTGCACCGGGCCGCCAATGATCACTGAGCGGGTCGACAATCGGCTCGGCCGATCACGGCCGGGCAAGAGGAGGCAGCGCGACGTGACGACCACTACCGACGCCGCCGTGAATCTCACCGTCGAGCCCCTGGCCGGCAGGATCGGCGCCGAGATCGGGGGCGTCGACGCCGCCGCCGACCTCGGCCCTGACACGGTCGCGCAGATCCGCAGGGCCCTGGTCGAGCACCGGGTTGGCTTCCTCCGCGACCAGCGCCTCGACTACGAGGGTCAGGTCGCCTTCGCCCGCCGCTTCGGCGATCTCACGCTCGGCCACCCCACTCTGGCCTCGCCTCCCGACCAACCCCATCTGGAGGAGATCGACTCGGACATCGGCGTCCGCACCAACTTCTGGCACACCGACGTCACCTTCGTGGACCGGCCGCCAGCGTTCACGATGCTGCGCGCCGTCGTGATCCCAGAGCTCGGGGGCGACACCATCTGGGCCAACACGGTCAGTGCCTACCAGGACCTCCCCGCTGAGCTACGGGAGCTGGCGGACAAGCTGCGCATCGTCCACACCAACGCCCAGGGCTACTCGAGCGTCGCCGAGAGCACCGACAGCACGAGCGACGCGGTGCGGTCACACAAACGGCAGTTCGTCTCCACTGTGCACCAGACCGAGCATCCAGCGGTGCGGGTCCATCCCGAGACCGGTGAGCGCTCGCTGGTGCTGGGAGGTTTCGCTCAGACCGTGGTCGGCCTCAGCCCCCAGGCGTCGCGCGATCTCATCCGCCTCCTCCAGGACTACGTCGTCCGGCCCGAGAACACGGTCCGGTGGAAGTGGCGAGTCGGCGATCTTGCCATCTGGGACAACCGGGCCACCCAGCACTACGCCATCCATGACTACGGCACCGCCCACCGCCGGGGCGAGCGGGTCACCGTAGCCGGCCCCGTCCCGGTTGGCGTGGACGGCCGACCCAGCGTCGCCCTTCGGGGCGACGCCAGCGCCTACTACGCCGGCCAGCAGCAAACGTAGGCGCCGAGCTACACCACTCCGACACGGACGCGGTACGTCCACCACCACGGTCGCGCCTTCTGCCCGAGCACCTTCGTCGCCACACGCCGGAGGTCCTCGAGTCCGATCTCCTCGTCTGCCACGCCAGCCTGCCGGAGCGCGACCACTCCTCCCTGGGTGTCCGCCAGGGCGATGAGGCGGTCGGCTCCCCCCGACTCCACATTGCCGAGGGCCAGCTCGGTCGCCCATCGGAAGGCCCCCGAGCCTCGCATCCGGGCGAGGTGGCCCGACTTCTCCCATCGCCGCGGAACCACGCCGAGCTCAGCTTCGAGCCGCCGGGTGGCCTGGTCCATACGGTCGTAGGCAGCATCGACCTCCCAGTCGATCGCTGGGGGCCAGTCGCAGTCGATGGCCGCGAAGACCCCGCCGGGTCGAAGTACCCGCGCCACTTCCGGGAACGTGGTCTCGGGATCGAGCCAGTGGAGCGACTGAGAGCACGTCACCACGTCGGCGCACGCGTCCTGGAGGCCGGTGTCGGCGGCTCGCACGTCGCGCAACTCGAACTCCGTTCCCGGTGCCGAGCTGAGCCGCGCCGCGGCCACAGCCCGCATGTCTACGTTGGGTTCAACGGCCACGACGCGCTCGGCGCGCCCCGCCCAGATGAGCGCGGAGACACCCGTGCCGCTGCCCAGATCGACCACCACGGTGGGGCGAGAGCTCCGGGCCAGCTGGCTCAGCAGCTCGGTGAATGACACAGGAGGCACCGGGCGGACCTCGTCGTAGAGTGCGGCGAAGCCCGAAAAGCGCTCGACGCTATCGGTCATCGGCCGGTCCGGCATCCTGCTGCTCGTCGAGCAGGCGCTCGAGCCCGCCGCGGCGGGACAGGACGGCCGATCGGGGCACGGCGCGGGCACACCCCGCTCGCCGCGCCGCCTCGAGCAGCTCTCGATCCACGTGGCTGGCGAAGCCGACGACTGGCGTCGGAGCCAGCATGGGAACGACATCGAGGGCCCCCGTCCGGGAGAGATCTATCAGGACGAGCTGCGCCCCGACGGCCGCGTCGGGCAGGTCCTCCAGACGGTCGATCAGTTCGAGGCCAGGCGTCCCGGTCAGGCGGGAACGATCCATGAGGTCGGGCACGAAGGCGACGGTGCGCGTCACGACGGCCCGCGCTGCCGGACCCTCGCCAGGTCGTGTGGCCCCGACTGCGGATAGCCTCCGGCGCTGCGAATCGCCGCGCCCCAAGACCCGAGGATGTAGAGCAGCTGGTCGAGGTCCGGCCCGAGCCGCTCGACGGTGGACCGGCATTGGCGGTCGGTCGCCCGCTCGATCTCCTCGCGCGCCGCCCGGCCCTCATCGGTCATTCCCCCGTCGGCGATCATCCCCCGCTCGACGAGCCGAGCCTCGGCAGCGTCCAGATCGGCGTCACTCCACGCTCTCGTGCGCACGTAGGACCGCATGGGCAGGCCCCAGTACAGCTCGGTCAGCAGCCCGATCTCCGTGGCGTCGAAGCCCGCAGTCGTCCAGGCTGCGGTGTGGGAGTCGCCTCGGTACTCGCGGAGGCGATCGGCCAGTGTCCACACGTCACCGACCGGATCCTCCGGTAGACCCTGGGACAGCAGCCCGGCGTACAGGGGATGGCCCTCGACGCGCAGGCCGTCACCGGCGCGGACCAGTAGGGCCCTGGCCAGCTCCAGGCCCTCGGGCCTCGGGCCGAGAATGCGCACCATCTGTGCAATGGCGCCGTTCGTGCGGGCCGCGCAGATCGTCGCTGCGTCGGTCAGGGTCCACCCGTGGTTCACCATCGGTGTCACGGCCGACGGGTTGAACACCGCGAACGCGGAGGCCACCACCTCCCCTGGCAACTGCCCCATGACCGAGCCGCGGCTGCAGAAGTACGCAGGACCGTCGGGCAGCGCCACAGTTCCAGCCGAGCCGGGGCTGGGGTTGAATCCCAATTCCGCGTAGGCCCGGTGGCACTCGGGTGAGAAGTAGACCTGCCCGGCGACGGGCTCCAGCGCGCCAGCCATGAGCCGGGCCCGCTCGCCGAGCACGTCGGCGCTGCGCAACTCCCCGCTGATCGCCATCGGGCGCCTCCCAGTTGACGGTCTTCGCTCAGGGACCATAGGGCGCCGCGGCGAAGTGCGTCGAACGCCCTCCTGGCGGTGACGGCGGGGCGGCGGCCGGGCCCCGGGGCATATCCTTGCCGCCAGGAGGGGAAGGGATGGGTCCACAGGAGCTGGAGTTGTCCTCGAGACAGGAGGCGGCGGCAGCGGCACGACGGGAGGTTGCCGCCTCGTTGTCGGGGACCGAATTTGCCCATTTGACCAACGACGCCCAGCTGGTGGTCAGCGAGCTGGTCAGCAACGCCCTCCTCCACGGCGCCCCGCCCATCCGGCTCGGCATCGACGTTGGAAGCGATCGCGTGCGGCTCGCCGTCTTCGACTCCTCGGCGACGCCGCCGGGGCGCAACCACACGGGCGAGACGGCCATGACCGGTCGGGGGCTGATGGTCGTCGAGGCCCTGACCGTCCGTCGCGGCGTGGAGCGGGACGGTCCCGGCAAGCAGGTGTGGGCGGAGCTGTCAGGGGAAGCGGCCGAGAACGCTGACGATCTGCTGGGCGCCTTTCTGTCGCCCGACGAGCTCGTGGATGCGTGGGCCGACGCCGACGAGCCCAGGGACGTTGTGGAGGTCGACCTTGGCGATGTCCCGACCAAGCTCCTGCTGGCAGCGAAGATCCACACCGAGAACCTTGTCCGCGAGTTCACGCTGGCGGTCGTCGGCGCCGAGGCGGGGGCCACGGCCAGGGTGCCAGAGGAGCTGGCCCGGCTCATCTCCACGGTCACCAAGGACTTCAGCGAGCTTCGCCGCGAGCTCAAGGAGCAGGCCCTCGCCGCCGAGGCAGCAGGCAAGGCACGCACGCAACTCCGCGTCCGGCTGTCACCGCGGGCCATCGAGACGGGCGAACGCTACCTGGAGGCGCTCGACGAAGCCGACGCCTACTGCCGCGCCGGGCGGCTTCTCTCGCTGGAGACTCCGCCCCAGCACAGGGTCTTTCGGCGTTGGTACGTCGGCGAGCTCAGCCGCCAGGTGCAGCGCTCGCTCGAGGGTCTCCCACCGCAGGCACCCCAGAGCTTCGAGGATCGGCTCCTGGACGAGCTGAACCTGCTCGCTGACGCCGAGCGGGCGGCCGAGCGCGCCGCTCGGTTACACCGGCTGAGCACGTCGCTGGCCGCTGCCGGCACTGCCGCGCGGGTGGCCGAGGTCGTCCTGGAGCAAGCCGTTCCCGCCCTGGGCGCGACGGGGGGCGGTCTGCTCGTACCGGTGGGCGCAAAGCTGGCGCTGCCGGGAGCGGTCGGCTATCGCGAGGAGCTCGTCTCTGCCCTGAGGGACGAGCCGGTGGAGGCGGACCTACCGGCGGCCGTCGCCCTCCGGACCCGCCAGCCGCTGTGGCTGGAGTCGGCCGAAGAGCTCGACAGCAGGTTTCCGGACGTGCGGAGACTGGAGCCGGAGACGATGTCGCTGTGCGCCATACCGCTCTCCGTCGACTCCTCGGTGGGAGCGATCAGGCTGTCGTTCGCCGAGCCGCGTCTGTTCGGCGATGACGAGCGGGCGTTCATCCTCGCCCTTGCGGGCCAGGGTGCACAGGCGCTGGATCGGGTTCGCCTTCTCGAGGAGGAACGGCAGGCCGCCGATCAGCTGGCCTTCCTGGCCGACGCCAGCAAGGAGCTGGCCGAGTCCCTCGACCACGAGCAGACGCTGCGAACCGTCTCCGAGCAGGCCGTCGCCACGATGGCGGACTGGTGCGCCGTGTACCTGGCGGAGCGGCGGCACATCCGAATGGTGGCGGTCGCCCAGACGGACGAGGACGCCCCGAGCCAGGCGTGGGACCTCAACGTCCGCTTCCCGACCGACCGCGCACCGGGCGGTGTACCGACGGTCGTCGCCACCGGACAGGCGGAGCTGTATTCCGAGGTGACCGACCAGCTGCTGACCGCGTCCGGTTTCGACCAGTCCCAGGCAGAGATCGTTCACCAGCTCGGCATCCGTTCGGCGATGACCGTCCCCATGACGGCGCGGGGCCGCACGATCGGTGCCATCGTCCTGAGCCGGACAGGATCGCGACCTCGGTTCGACGAGGACGACCTGGCCGTCGCCCTCGGCCTGGCCCAGCGAGCCGCGCAGGCGGTCGACAACTCCGTGCTCTACCAACACAAGAACGTGGTGGCACAGGCCCTGCAGCGCGGCCTCCTGCCGCCTGCCCTCCCCTCTGTTCCCGGGATCGAGGTGGCTGCTGCGTACCGCCCCGCGGCCGAGGATGTCGGCGGTGACTTCTACGACCTATGGCCGTTGGAGAAGGGCGTCTGGGGCTTCGCGGTCGGCGACGTGTGCGGCATCGGCGCCGAAGCGGCGGCCTTCAACGCGGTGGCCCGGGCCACCTTGCGCGCCCTCAGCATCACCGGGACTGGCCCCGCCGAGTGGCTGCGGGGCCTCAACGCGGCTCTGCTCCTGGGTGCCACCGACGAGCCCCAGGGGGAACGGTTCTGCACGGTCGTCGCTGGCACGTTGCGCCTGGACGGAAACGCTGCCGTGCTGCGCCTTGTCACCGGTGGCCACCCGCCCCCGATCCGGCGCCGACCCGGCTCGCCAGCGGTCCCGGTCCGGGTCAGCGGCACCCTGATCGGCGCCTTCGACGACGTGAGGATCGGCGAGCTCGAAGTTCCCCTCGGCCCCGGCGACCAGCTCGTCCTCTACACCGACGGCGTCACGGACATGCGCCGGCCAGACGGCACGATCCTGGGCGAGCGCGGCCTGCTCAGCCTGTTGGGCGGCCCTGACCAGCCCGCCGAGGCGCTGGTCCGCGACCTCGTAGCCCGGCTGTGGGCGGATCGGCCGCCGGACGACGACGTGGCCGTTCTCGTGCTGGGCCGGGAGCCGGCCCGGGAGGCCGACCAGATGACGGAGCCGGCCCGGGAGGCCGGCCAGACTACGGAGCCATCTTCCAGCTAGCGCGCCCTGCACCGCTGCCGCGAACCGGTTCGAGCGCGGCGGCGTACTCGCTGATACGAGAGGCGACCTCAAAGGCGAGATCCGTGCTGCCGAGGTCGGGGTCGGCCCAGATCTCGGAGACCCGGCGCCAGGTGTCGGCGCGACCGAGGAACGGTCCGACCACCGCTTCGCGGCCGAGCTTCCGGCGCCACCCGTCCTCGCAGTCGAGCAGGTGGGCAATGACCCGATCGTTGTCCGCCATATCCCGGTGCTCGGCGTGGAAGCCCACCTCCAGCGCGAGCACGGTCGCGCTCTCGACGTAGTCAGGCCCGATGACCTGCGCTTCGTAGTGCTCGCGCGGAGGGCGCTCAGGGCCGAACCAGACCTTGATGCCGTACCGGTGCCACCGGAGGCGGACGTGGCCCAGATCGCTCGAGACCAGCCCCCGAAGCGCCTCGGCGACCTCTTCGAACAGGGACAGCTCCATCGGCTAGGACGGCGAGCAGGCGCGGATGGCAGCGTCGGCGGCGGCCTCGGTGGCGAGCTTGGCACTCCTGGCCAGTCGGGCCATCTGCGGTATCCGCGCCGGGTTCCGCAGGAAGTAGCGGGCGACGGCGGCCCCGTTCGCCGTCCCGTCCTGGTTGCTGAGCCCGAACACCTCCTGGTCGATGCTCCCGTCAGTGGCTCGGTCGCTGATGACGCGGAACACCGACCACGGGATGCCGCGCTGCTCGCACACCTCGGCGATCGCCGCCGTCTCCATGTCGAGCGAGACCACGCCCTGGGCCCGCAGACCCGAGATGACGTCGGCGTCGGTGATGAGCGAATCGGTCGTCCACATCTTCCCCTGAGCCGTACCGTCCCCCAGCGGCTCGGGCCGATGCTCGGCGCCCGTCGCACCGTCCACCACGGCCTCGGGGCGGACGAGCTTGCCGATCGGGGTCTCGTTCTCGACCGCGCCGGTGATGCCCACCACGACGACGCGCTCGATTCTTACCGCGTCGAGCAGCCGGCTGGTGGCGTCCGTTGCCAGCCGGGGTCCCATCCCGGTCACGATGGCGACCACCTCACGGTCGCCGAGGGTCCCCGACGAGACGGTCATGCCGGCAATCTCGGTCCGGTGCAGCGAAAGCTTGCGGGCCAGGGGCCGAAGCTCCATCGGCATGGCGCAGACGAACGCGGTGCGGCCTGGGGCTCGCCCCGCGTTCACCTGGGTGAGCCCGGTGCGCTCGACCGAGCCGCGTCTTCGAGGGTATAGACGCGCCCCCCGACACGAATGCTCCAGCCCGGCGGAAGCTCCGTCCCTTCTTGGCCGACGCGCGTCCAGTCCCTGGCCCCCGGGGCGGCGACGAATGTCCCGTTGGCCGAGGATGCGTCGCGGACGAAGACCTTGCCGCCTTCGACCCACAGGTGGGCATGCACCCGCGAGACGAGCTGATCGGGGTCGTCGACCTGGAGCGGCGAGGCCTTCCTGCTCTTCACGTCCTCGTCGGCGCCCGGCTCACGCCCGAGGACATACTGCCCATCCAGGGGCGTCCGCGACCCGTCGTCGCCGACGAGCTCCGCCGGCGCGTCCCGCATCGCCATGGTGGCGGCGGCTCGCCGTGGTGGGCCAGTCGGCCCGTCCTCCGCCTCGAGTGGTGATCGGGGGCCGCTCGTCACGTTGCCAGCCGGCACGGGCTGTGGTTGTGCCGGGGTCTGCTCGGCCGCCTGGTCGAAGAGGGGTCGGTTGTCCCGCTGCGCGACGCCCGACGCCATCTCGTCCTCGTCGCCTGCTGGCGGCCTGGCGGCCTGCACCGCCTCGGTTGCCGGCAGGCCGTCGTCGTCAGACGCCGCGACCGGGGGCGACACCGACGACGGCCGACCGCTCACGCCGCCGCCCGGTGTCAGGACGAACCCGGCCCCCGGCACGACGCCGACCCGGAGGTCGGAGCCGGGATGGACCGACGCTGATCCGGCCGGGCCCTGGGTGAGCGCCAGTCGGTCGAACGGCGCCCGCACCACCTGATCCACCCATGTGACCGCCTGGCGACCCGACAAGCGACGGGTGCCCGACGGTTGGGCGATCTCGGCATCGACCTCGCCATGGAGCAGCACCAGGGCGCCGCCCTCGACCGGAGCCACCACGCCGAAGGATGCCGCGTCACCAGACACGGTACGAAACAGCAGCTCACCGACGCGGCGGGCCAGAGCCGCACCCGGCAGCGACCCCTCGGCGCTGCCGGCCTCGACCGTGGCCACGAGCTCTTCGACAAAGGGGTCGACCTCTGAGGTCGGCCCCGCTACGAGAAGCACGGAGTCTCCGAAGCGGCCCACGAGACCGTCCCCCGGCTGCACCCCTACGTGTGAGCTGGATGCCTGCACCCTGGCCCTCCCTTCCTACGACAAGGACCAGGATTTCAGAAACCGACGATCATCGTCGCCCGCGTCGGGGCGGCGGGCGTCGCTCAGACCGCCGCCGGCCGTGTTCAAAGTGGAGGCTCGCAGCTCGGATGGTCCCGGAGGCACGCCCGCCCCCGGGCCACGAGCTGCTCCGGGCTCACAGGACGCGCCATGGGAGCCATGAGCACAGACTCGAGCGGCAGCAGGCGGTCCAGCTGGATCCTGCGTATCGAGCCCGGATCCCCGCCTCCGAGCGCGAGGATCTCGCTGGCCAGGACGGCGACGGCTCCACGCCAGCTGAGAGTCCCGACCCGCCCGCTAGGCAGCCTCGTCGCGCCCCCCTCCCAGGCGGCGAGCTGCCACAAGAGGTCCGGGTCACCGTGGGCGACCTGGTTCACGTACGCCCACGTCGGAACCTCGCGCCCCTGACCGAGGAACAACTCCGCCGACGAGCCTCCGAGGAAAGCCTCCGCCTCCCGAGCCAGCCGGGCCCCGCTCCGTGTCTCGCGGGACAAAGAGTGGTCCCGGATGCCCTGGGCCTCTCGCCGCCTGCGCCACTTCCACATCATGCGCACCCCCGACGACACAGAGTAACGCTCCCGGCGTCGCCTGGAAACTGGCGACGCGGACTGCCCCGGCATCGCCGGTGTCAGCGTTCCACGAGCCTCCCGAGGCCTGGGCGTTGCTCGGGCGGCACCAGCACGCAATGGGTGCCGCGATAGATCGTCGGCATGCACTTGTTGCAGTGGATGCACAGGCTCTCGGTGGTCACGCCCCGCTTGAGGCGATCCACGAGGTCCGGCTCGCGGAGCAGCGCCCGCGCCATGGCCACGAGCTCGAATCCCTCGTCGAGGGCACGCCGCATCGTGTCCAACCGATTGATCCCGCCCAGAAGGATGAGGGGCAGGTCGACCGCCTGGCGGAACTGGCGGGCGTAGGGCAGAAAGAAGGCCTCCTCGAACGGGTAGGTCGGCATGAATCTCGGTGACAGCAGCTTGAACCCCGGACGCAACCACCGCGGCAGTGTCCGCGCCATCTCCGAGACCGGCGCGTCGCCGCGGAACAGGTACATCGGGTTGAGCAGGGATCCGCCGCCTGTGAGCTGCAGTGCGTCGAGCGCGCCATCCTCCTCCAGTAGCCGGGCCACCTCGATGCTCTCGTCGAGCCACAGCCCGCCGTCGACGCCATCCACCATCTGCAGCTTCGCGGTCAGGGCGAC
>DATBBR010000005.1 GCA_036270875.1 Acidimicrobiales bacterium | reverse complement strand
GCCGTCGGAGGTGCTCGCAATCGCCAAGGCCGGGGCTGCGGCCGGCTGTCACGAGGCGCTGTTCACCCTCGGTGAGCGCCCCGAGGAGCGGTACCCGGCGGCACGCGAGTGGCTGGATGCGGAGGGGCACGCCTCGACGGTGGACTACCTGGCATCGGTCGCCGCACTCGTCCGGGACGAGACCGGCCTGCTCCCCCACGCCAACGCGGGCGCCCTTCACCCTGAGGAGCTGGCTCGCCTGCGGCCGCTGTCGGCCAGCCAGGGGATGATGATCGAGACCCTGGCGGACCTCGAGTGTCACCGTGGAAGCCCCGACAAGACTCCCGAACGGCGGCTCGCCACGCTGGAGGCCGCCGGCGAGCTGGGCATCCCGTTCACCACCGGCATACTCGTCGGCATCGGTGAGAGTCGCGCGGACCGACTTGTCGCCCTGGAAGCGATCGCCGCGTCGCACGCCCGTCACGGCCACGTCCAGGAGGTGATCGTCCAGAACTTCCTGCCCAAGCCGGGTACGGCCATGCACGCCCACCCGCCGTGCCCGGCCGAGGAGTACCTGTGGTCGGTGGCCGCGGCCAGGCTCGTGCTGCCCGCGGAGATCCACCTCCAGGCGCCCCCCAACCTCTCGGACGACTTCGGTTCGCTCCTCGACGCCGGCATCGACGACTGGGGTGGCGTCTCGCCCGTGACCGCCGACCACGTCAACCCGGAGCGGCCGTGGCCGGCCGTCGAGGCCCTGCGGCGCACCACCGAGTCGCGGGGCTTCGCCCTGGCCGCCCGGCTCACGATCTATCCCGAGTACGCCCTCTCCCCCGAACGCTGGCTCGACGCCGCCATGCGCTTCCCCGTTCTCGACCGCTCGGACGCCGAGGGTCTCGCCCGGGAGGATGACTGGTCGTCGGGGGGCACGGCGGGCCCGCCGCCGCTGCTCGCCGTGGGGTCGCACGACTCGCAGGTGCCAGTCGCCCCCAGTCCTTCCGTCCTGACCAGGGGTGCCCTGGCCGAGGTGCTGACCGGGGTGCAGCTGGGACACGAGGTCGGCGTCGAGGAGATCACCGAGCTCTTCGCAGCCCGCGGGCCGGGACTGGTCGCGGTGGCGGAGGTGGCTGACGGGCTTCGTCAGGCGGCGGTCGGTGACGCCGTCACCTGGGTGACCAACCGCAACATCAACTACACCAACGTGTGCACGTTCAAGTGTCGATTCTGCGCCTTCTCGAAGGGGCCGCTGTCGCTCAACCTCCGAGGTAGCCCGTACCTGCTCGAGCTGGACGAGATCTCTCGACGGGTCGCCGAGGCCGAGGCGCTCGGGGCCACGGAGGTGTGCCTCCAGGGGGGCATTCATCCCAGCTTCGACGGCGACTACTACCTCGAGGTGATCAAGGCGGTGCGGGCCGCCTCTGAGCGGATCCACATCCACGGATTCACCGCCCTCGAGGTCACCGAAGGAGCTCGGCGCCTGGGCGAGCCGCTCGCCGACTACCTGCGGCGGCTGATGGACGCGGGCCTGAAGACGCTGCCGGGCACCGCGGCCGAGATCCTCGATGACGAGGTGCGGGCCGTGCTGTGCCCGGACAAGGTCAACACCGAGGAGTGGCTCGAGGCCCATCGCGTCGCGCACTCGGTAGGGCTCCGCTCGAACATCACGATCATGTTCGGCTCCGTCGAGTCGCCCGTCCACTGGGCCCGACACATCGTGCGCACCCGCGAGCTGCAGAAGGAGACGGGTGGCTTCACCGAGTTCGTCCCCCTGCCGTTCGTCCACATGGCGGCGCCGATCTACCTGCAGCACCGGGCCAGGCCGGGTCCGACCTTCCGCGAGGCCCTGCTGATGCACGCCGTGGCCCGCATCGCCTACCACCCGTGGGTGCCGAACATCCAGGTGAGCTGGGTCAAGATGGGCGCCACCGGGGTGCGCCAGGCCCTCATGGCGGGCGCCAACGACCTCGGTGGGACGCTCATGGACGAGAACATCTCCCGCGCCGCGGGCGCCAGCCACGGCCAGGCCATGGACGAGGAGGGCTTCCGGTCGATCGTCGAACCAATCGGGCGCCGGCTCGAGCAGCGAACCACGTTGTACGAGCGGGTGCCGGCGCCAGCGTAAGCGGAGCCCGAGTGGCCGAGCGCACGAGGCGACGTCGAACCGGCCGTCCCGAGATCGATCGCAACATCGAGGATCTGCTCGACGCGGCCGGGGCCCAGTTCAACCGCGATCAGCTGTTCGAGATACTGGCCACGACCATCCGCATGGCGAGCAACGGGGCCGACCGCCTCGACCTCAAGATCACGAACGCAGCGGTGAGGGAGATGGCCGAGGCCTTCGCCGTCTTCGCTCCCTACCGGTCCATCCCGAAGCTGACCATGTTCGGCTCCGCCCGGACCCGGACCGACGATCCGCTCTACGCCCAGGCCAGGGCGCTGGCGACCAAGCTCGCCCAGGCCGGGTGGATGCTGGTGACGGGCGCGGGCCCAGGGATCATGGCGGCGGGGTTGGAGGGCGCGGGTCCGGACAAGGCGTTCGGCATCAACATCCGGCTCCCGTTCGAGGACGCGCCGAATGCCTTCATCTCTGGCGATCCCAAGCTCGTCGAGATGAAGTACTTCTTCACCCGCAAGCTGATGCTCCTCAAGGAGTCCGACGGCTACGCGGTCCTGCCGGGCGGTTTCGGCACCATGGACGAAGCCTTCGAGCTGCTGACCCTGCTGCAGACCGGGAAAGCGGAGCCCTCGCCGCTGGTGTTCGTGGACGTGCCTGGCGGCAGCTACTGGCGGGCGTGGGAGCAGTTCGTCGCCGACGAGCTGAGGGGCCGCGGGCTGATCTCGCCGGACGATACGGCGTTCTACCGCATCACCGACGACGTCGCCCTCGCCGCGGCGGAGGTCCTCGGCTTCTACCGCCGCTACCACTCGCTGCGGGTCGTGGGGGACCTGACCGTCATCAGGCTGCGCGCCGCTCTCTCGGACGAGAAGCTGGCTGCGCTCAACCGAGAGTTCGCCGACATCTGCACGCGAGGCGACATCCACCGCACCGAGGCCCTGCCCCAGGAGCGCGCCGGACGGGACCACGTCGAGCTACCCCGGATCGCCTTCCACTTCGACCGCGCTCATTACGGCCGGCTGCGACAGCTGATCGACGAACTCAACCGGGACTGAGCGGGCCGTCAGGGCATCTCGTCCCGGCTGCGAAGCAACGAGGCGGCGCGCTCCACCGAGCGACGGGCCTGTGTCAGGCGACGCTCCTCCGCGGGTCGCCCCCGCTCACCGGCCTCGATGGCTTCCCGCAACGCCTCCATCGCCATGTCGGCCAGCTCTTCGGCGATGGCTTCGAGCCGGCCGCGGATGTCGTCGGCTTCAGGCGCCATCGAGCGTCCGGGCGATGATGTCGAGCGGATGACGGACGTCGAGGCCCGCCCCGGCGAGGTGGGCGATGCAGCCGGGGTTGGCGCTGGCGACGACGGGAGCGCCCGTGGCGGCGATGGCGGCCACCTTGCGAGCCCGGATCTCCCCGGCCATGCCGGGGTGGATGCCGGCATAGGCGCCGCCCGCTCCACAGCACAGGCCGTCGTCGCCGACCTCCACCAGGTCCGCGTACGGGGCCAGCACGGTGCGGACGTGGTGATGGGCCCGCTGGACGTGGCGGAGGTGGCACGGGTCCTGGACGGCGACGGGCTCGCCGAGCCGGCGGACGGGCGGTGGCAGGCGGTCCGCCCGTGCCGCCAGCCACTCGTGCACGTCCTGGACCCGGTCAGAGAATCGCCGACCCTCGGCCGTCCCGAGGAGCTCGCCGTAGTCTTTCAGGGCCGCGCCACAGCCGGCCGAGTCGACCACCACGGGGGCGTCACCTGGCATCGACGCCACGACCCGGCGGGCGAGGACCTGGGCTTCGTCCCGGAGCCCGGCGTGCACGTGCAGGGCGCCGCAGCAGTCGGCGCCGGATGCCGGGAGGGCCACGCCGGCGCCGGTGGCCTGCATCACCCGGAGGGCGGCGGCGTGGGTGGGCCGCATCCACGCGTCCATGACGCAGCCGGTGAACAACCAGGCGTCCGTCCCGCTCGATCGCAGCCGTGGCCGCCGCACCGGCAACCGGGGCAGTCCGAACCGCGCCGGTACGAGGCCGAGCCGCTGGACGACCGCGGTCGCGGTCGATGCCGCCAGGAGGAAGCGGTGATGGGCGAGGGCGGCGTAGGCGAGCCGTCTCCATCGCGGCTGGTAAGCGGTCTCTCGGGCCAGCGTCACGCGCGCGCCCTCCATCAGCCGCCCGAAGGGCACCGACGAGGGGCAGGCGACCTCGCAGCCCCGGCACTGGACGCACAGGTCCATGAACTCGGTGAACTCCGGTCGCGGCCGCCCGTCGGTGACGTGCGTGGCCCGCATGGCGGCGATCCGGCCCCGCGGCGAAGCCGACTCCTCCCCCGTGACGCGGTAGGTCGGGCAGTGCGGGAGGCAGAGACCGCACGAGACGCAGGCGGCAAGGTCCTCGTCTTCGATGGCGAGCTTCATGCCACGATCCGCCCGGGGTTCAACCGCCCTGAGGGGTCGAAATTGGCCTTGATGCGACGATGGAGAGTCGCCGTCGCTGGATGCGCCGGACGGGCCAGGGCCGGCGTCGATGCGTGCACGATGCCGACGCCGAACTCGGCGACGAAGCTGCCGGGCTCGAGCCCCATGACGGCCTCCTGTAGGGCCGAAGGGGCCACAGACCAACGGCCACCGTTCGGCAGGGGCGGGGGCGCTCCGACCGGCGCGAACTCGCGTCCGAGCGCCTTGATCTCGGCGTCGACGTCGGCGGCGTGGCCCTCGAGGAGGACCCAGGTGGTGGCGCCGTCCCAGAGGATCGACGAGGGCCGCAGCAGCGCGCGGCGGAGGCGATCGGGGTCGTCGGGCGCGCCGCGGAGCCACACGGCCGCTGGGGGACGCGGTCGGACCCGCAGGACGACCTCGGCGAGCAGCCCGAGGGTCCCGAGCGACCCGACCAGGAGGCGGCAGAGGTCGAACCCGCTCACGTTCTTGACCACCGGCCCGCCCGCTCGGATCAGCTGGCCCCCGGCGGAGACGTAACGGGCCTCGAGCAGCGAGTCACGAACGGGTCCCCAGCCGAGACGGCGAGGTCCGCTGTGCCCCACCGCCAGCACGCCACCCACCGTTGCCCGCTCGGCGTCGGGGGGATCGAGGGCGATCGTCTGCCCGCCCTCCGCCAGGGCGGCGTCGAGCTCGGCCACCGATGTCCCGGCCCGGACCCGCACGATCATCTCCGCCGGCTCGTGCTGGACAACCCCTGCGGGGGCCCGCACCTCTCGCGCCGAGGCGTCGGGATCGCCACCGACGGCCCACTGTGTGCGACCGCCGACCACCACCACCGGGTCGCTGGGGCCGACCTCGGTGGCGAAGTCTCCGAGCGCCCGGTCGGCACCAGGCAACGTCCTGACGGGCTCCGTCATATCCAGGCCCCGGCCGGCACTGACTGAAGGTCGCCGCAGCGGGATCCCGACGGAAGGACCTTGTAGGGGTTGCACGACTGGTCGGGGTCGAAGGCCAGCCGCAGCCGACGCTGGGCGTCGAGATCGGCGTCGGAGAAGATGAGGCCCATGTGCTCGCGCTTCTCGAGACCGATGCCGTGCTCACCCGAGAGCACCCCACCGACGGCGACGCAGGCGGCGATCATCTCGGCACCGGCAGCGAGGACGCGATCCATCACGCCCCGCTCTCTCCGATCGAACAGCAGCAGCGGATGGAGATTGCCGTCACCGGCGTGGAAGACGTTGACCACCAGCAGCTGGTGGCGTTCGGCGATCTCGTAGACCTGTGCCAGCACCTCCACCAGCCGGGTGCGCGGGACCACGGTGTCGTGGAGGTAGTAGTCGGGGGCGATGCGGGCGATGGCACCGAAGGCGGACTTCCGCCCCTTCCACAGCAGGGCCCGCTCGGCTTCGTCCGCAGCCACTCGCACGCCCCGGGCGCCGTTGGCTTCGGCCACGTCGGCGACGACCTGGGCCGCGGCCTCGACCCCTGCGGGTAGGCCGTCCACCTCCACCAGGAGGACCGCGGCGGCGTCACGGGGAAACCCGGCGTGGACGTAGTCCTCGACCGCCGCCGTGATGCGGGAATCCATCATCTCCAGGGCGGCCGGTACGAGGCCGGCGGCGATGATGCCGGTGACGGTCGCCGCCGCCGTCTCGATCGAGGCGAAGTCAACGAGGATGGTGCGTACCGCCGGGGGATCGGGCGACAGGCGCACCGCGATGCGCACGGCGATGCCCATGGTCCCCTCGCTGCCGATGAAGGCGCCCCGGAGGTCGTAGCCCGGGGGCTCCGGGTCGAGGCCGCCGAGGAGCGCCAGGGTCCCGTCGGGCAGCACGACCTCGACGGCCAGCACGTGAGCGCTGGTGACCCCGTAGGCGAGGCAGTGCGGACCGCCCGAGTTGTTGGCGACGTTGCCGCCGACCGAGCACGACTGCTGGCTGGACGGGTCGGGGGCGAAATGCAGTCCCAGGTGGGCCACGTCTCGCGACAGGTCGAGATTGAGCACGCCGGGCTGCACCCACGCCACCCTGGCGCCCTCGTCGATCTCGAGGACGGCGTCCATCTTGGTCGTCACGACCACGACCGGCTCGGCGCCGTCAGCGCCGACGGGAACGGCGCCGCCCGCCAACCCCGTTCCCGACCCCCGGGGCACGACCGACCGGCCGTGTCGCCGGGCGATCGTCACCGCCGCCTGGACTTCGTCGGTGGTGCACGGAAAGCACACCACGCCGGGCTGGCCTTCGAGGAGCGAGGCGTCCCGTCGGTAGAGGGTCAGCTCGAGAGGCCGGCTGCGGACCCTGTCAGGTGCCAGCGCTGCCGACAGCTCGGTGACCAGCCTGTCGCTCACCCCACCAGTTTGCCCGCTCGGCTGCCGGCGGCTTCGCCACTCCGGACCGGCCCCGATCCCCCACCGGCGGTAGGACACCGGCCGTAGGAAAGCCTGCCGCCGCCGAGGCCCTGGGGGAGTTACCCGTGTTTCACCTTACGTCGATAGCTGGCGCGCCGTCGGTGTGCGCGGCGCCCCTTTTCGACCAAAGGTGAAACACAACGAAGTGTCCGCCGCCGCCAGCGGGCCGGCGTCCCGGCGCCCCGGCTCAGTCGGCCGTCGAGCGCTCAGACGTGTCGCCGGCGATCACGACGTCGAGGGTGCCGTCGGCGAACTTCGCCCGCAGCACCTTCTTGTCGAACTTGCCGACGCTGGTCTTGGGCACCTCGTCGACGATTGCCCACCGCTCCGGCAGCCAGAACCGGGCGACCCGGTCGGCGAGGAACCGCCGCAGCTCGACCGGGTCGAGGTCGGCGCCCTCGTTGGCCACCACGCACGCCAGCGGCCGCTCCTCCCAACGGGAGTCCGGCACCCCCACCACCGCGGCCTCGTAGACCGAGGGGTGGGACATGAGCACGGTCTCGAGCTCGACCGACGAGATCCATTCCCCGCCCGACTTGACGACGTCCTTGGTGCGGTCGGTGATCTGCATGAAGCCGCGGTCGTCGAGCGTCCCGACGTCGCCCGTTCGCAGCCAGCCGTCGTGAAACCGCTCGGGCGACGGGTCGCCGTAGTACGACGCCGTGATCCAGGGGCCCCGAACCTCGAACTCCCCCACCGACTTCCCGTCGCGCGGCAGCTCCGCGTCGTTCGGCGCCACGACGCGCAGCTCGACCCCTGGAACCACCCGTCCGGTGCGAGCGAGGTAGTCCACCTCCTCGTTTTCCGCCGCACCCTTCGGCGGGATGGACAGCGCGCACAGCGGGCTGGTCTCGGTCATCCCCCAGCCCTGGACGATTCGAACCCCGTAGCGCTCCCGATACCGCTCGATCAGCGCTCGGGGGACCGCTGACCCGCCAGCGACGATGAGACGCAGCGACGACAGGTCGAGCTCGTGGTCTTGTCCATAGCGGAGGAGGTCGTTCAGGACGGTCGGCACGGCCTCGGACGTGGTGGGCCGCTCCTGGGCGATGATCCTCGCCAGAGGCTCGGCCTGGAGAAAGCGTTGGGGCAGGATGAAGTCGGCGCCCACCAGCCATGCCGCGTAGGGAATCCCCCAGGCATTGGCATGGAACATGGGCACGATCACGAGCACGCGGTCTTGCTCATGGACGGCGAGGCTGGCTGCGGACGTGACGGCGAAGCTGTGCAGGAAGGTGGACCGGTGGCTGTACACGACCCCCTTCGGGTTGCCCGTCGTGCCGCTCGTGTAGCACATGGCGGCGGCGTCGTACTCGTCGAGGTCGGGCCAGTCGAATCCGGGAGCGGAGGCGCCTATCAGCTCCTCGTAGCGAAGGCATTCTCCGAGCGGACTGGCATCACCATCGCCGATCACGACGATGTGCTGCACCGACTTGAGCTCGCCGATCACTCTGGCGAGGAGCGGGACCAGCGACGCGTCGACCAGCACGACCCGGTCCTCGGCGTGGTTGACGACGTAGCTCAGCTGCTCGGGGAACAGCCGGATATTGAGGGTATGAAGGACCGCGCCCATGCTGGGCACCGCGAGGTAGGCCTCGAGGTGCTCCTGATGGTTCCAGCAGAAGGTGCCCACGCGGTCGCCCCGCTCCACGCCCAGGTCACGAAGGGCGGCGGCGAGCCGCTCGGCCCGTTCGGCCACGGTGGCGAAGCTGGAGCGACGGGCGCCGCCGTCCTCGTAGGTGACGACCTCGCTGTCGCCGTAGGTGCGCTGACCGTGGCGAACGATGGCACTGATCGTCAGCGGCCGGTCCTGCATGGTGCTCAACATGCTGGCCCCCCTTCCAATCCTTCGGGCCGGCCTCCAAGGCCGGCCGTGCGGCTCCGCGGCGAATCGTACAGGGCAGCCGCTGACGTACAGGGCAGCCGCTGACGGGAAGGGACGCCTCGGATAGCCTCACCCGCCATGGATGCCGAGGATGCCCGTCGCTTCATTCGTGAGCACCACCGGGCCGTGTTGGCCACCATCCGAAGTGATGGCCGCCCCCAGCTGTCACCGGTGACGACGGCCATCGACAGCCAGGGGAGGGCCGTCGTCAGCACCCGGGCGGGAGCCATGAAGACGGCCAACGTTCGTCGGCAGCGGTGGGCGGCGCTGTGCGTCATGAGCGATCAGTTCTTCGGTCCCTGGGTCCAGGTCGAGGGGCCAACGGACGTGCTCGAGCTCCCCGAGGCGATGGAGGAGCTGGTCGCCTACTACCGCTCCATCAGCGGCGAGCACCCCGACTGGGACGACTACCGCCGGGCAATGGAGCGCGAGCGCCGGCTCCTGTTGCGCATCACCATCGAGCGAGCCGGTCCGAACCGGGCGGGGTGACCGTCGGTCAACCCCAGGGTGCAACCTCCCGGTTGGCGCTCAGCGGGGCGTCGACGCCGGCATGGAGCCGACGAGGGCGGCCACGCGGCCCTTGCGGCGCAGGCGGGCCCGCTCCTTCTCGTCGGTGCCTCCCCAGATTCCGAACTCCTGCCTGGTCTCGAGGGCGAACCGAAGGCACTCGGAGCGCACCTCGCAGGCCTCGCAGACCTGCTTTGCCCGCTCCATCCGTTCGAGGGCGATCCCCGTGGTGCCGCTGGGGAAGAAGAGCTCCGGGGGGCAGAGCCGGCAGGCGGCTCGTGCTCGCCAGCTCGTGTCGGCTTGGAGATCTACAGGGGCGCTCAGCACATCGTCGATCACAGCGGTCCCCGCCTCCTGGAGGTCGATCCCGTTTGCCAGCGTCCTTCGCTACCCGAGCCCAGGGCTGGCGAAACGTCCAACCCACCCAACTGCGCAGCTCGTCGAGCGGCGCCGCCAGCAAACGTTGCCTCGATGGGACGATCGGGTACATATCCTCGAGACGTTCTGGAGCCGGGCCCGGCTGGCGGCGGTCGGGCCCCGTCCGGGGGCCGGCCCAGGACCGGGAATCGAGGAAGCCCATGAATCCCGCCGAGCGGGCGATCCGGAAGGTCGACGCGTTCCAGCAGCGGCGGCCGCCACTTGCCTTCATCTTCGGCGTGGTCAAGAAGGTCGGCGACGACTCCGCCGGGTCCCTCGCCGCCCTGATGGCCTACTACGGGTTCCTGGCCCTCTTTCCCATGTTGCTGGTCCTGGTCACCGTGCTGGGGCTGGTGTTCGCCAACGATCCTGGCTTCCAGCACCGAGTGCTGAGCTCGACGCTGGCGCAGTTCCCGATCGTGGGGGCGCAGCTGACCGGCCCCCACGGCGTCCATTCACTCCGGGCCGGCAGCGTGGCCGGGTTGACGATTGGCCTGATCGTGCTGGTATGGGGCTCCCTCGGCGTCACCACGGCCGCGCAGAACGCCATGGCGGAGGTGTGGAACATCCGCGCCGTCGACCGTCCGGGGTTCGTGCCCCGTCTCGTCCGCAGCCTCTTGTTCGTCGGTGTGCTCGGCCTCGACGCCGTCGTGATCACCGTCGTGGCCGGGTTCGCCTCGTTCGGCGGTCACTCGGTGGGACTGCGGGTGGCTGCTGCCATCGTCGCCGTGGTCGCCGACGTCGGGCTGTACATCGTGGCCTTTCGCATCCTGACCCCACCGGCGATCCCTCGTCGGTGGCCGATCCCGGGGGCGGTGATCGCCGGGGTGGCCTGGGCCATCCTTCAGTACGTCGGCGGCTACCTGGTCGGTCACCAGCTCCGGCACAGTGGTCAGGTGTACGGCTACTTCGCCAGTATCCTGGGGTTGATCGGCTTCCTGTACCTGGCCTGCCAGATCACCTTGTACGCCGCCGAGCTCAACGTCGTACGGGCCAGGCGGCTCTACCCGAGGAGCATCCTCCAGCCACCGCTCACCCCGGCGGACGAGCGGGTCCTGTCTGACATCGCCAAGGTGGGTGAGCGCCGGCCGGAGCAGCGGGTGGCGGTCGAGTTCGATCGCGGCCCCGAGAGCTGGGCCGGTGCGCCGTCGGAGACTGGCGCTGTGTCGAGGCCCTCGACCCGGGTCGGTCCGAGCGGTGGTGGCTCATGAGTCGGCTGCCGTTCTCCAAACCGGTCGTCTGGTACCCGACGCTCGGAATCCTCGCCTTGGAGGAGCTCGTCGAGCTGCCCATCGTGACGGCAGTGGTCCTCGGCCGACTGGCCATGGCGGGACGGGCCAGGCGTCCCGACGAGACGGGCGAGGGCTCCGTCGTCGGGCCCGTGGTCGGCCACTGAGCTCGCTCGACAGGCCCACCCCGCGGGCACCCGGGATTTTTTTCGGCAATCCGCGACTGAGTGGTTTGGACACCCTTGGGCCGGGTAACACACTGCCAGGCCGCAACGCCGGCGGTGTGGGGGAAGATCATGGCGGCGCCCTCCCCCCCTGCCCCATGCTCCCCCATCCGCCGGCGGGCCAATCTCCTCCGATCAGCACCGGCTGCTGGGTTCCGGTTCGGTCGGACCTCCTGCAGCGAGCAGCGCTGCCGCCCACCGGTCCCCCGAGGTCGAGACGCGGCCGGCCGGGTACCTCAGGCGCAGGCCTCCCAGGCCCGCATCCGCTCGAGCCCGCGGGCCAGCAGGCGAGACACCTGCATCTGGCTCACGCCGACTCGCGATCCGATCTCGGCCTGACTCAGGCCCTCCTGGAAGCGCAACAGCACCACGCGTCGCTCCGACATCGGTAGGCGGCTCATCAGGTCGCGCACCAGATCCCTGCGATCGACGATGCCGACACCGGGATCGACCGCCCCGACCCGGGTCTCGAGCGTGCGGGTGGTGTCGTCGTCCAGCGCCTGGCTCAGGGATGCCGTCCGGTACAGGCGGCCGGCCTCCATGGCTTCGATGACGTCGCTCTCACCCACGCCCAGATGGGCTGCCAGCTCGTCGATGGTTGGCGACCTCCCGAGCGCCTGGCTGAGATGGTCGACGGCGTCACGGGTCTCCAGGTAGAGCTCCTGGACCCGACGGGAGACCCGAACGGCCCAACCGCGGTCGCGGAAGTGCTTCTTGAGCGTCCCGAT
Organism: Acidimicrobiales bacterium; assembly: GCA_036270875.1. Lineage (NCBI taxonomy): Bacteria > Bacillati > Actinomycetota > Acidimicrobiia > Acidimicrobiales > Acidimicrobiales bacterium. The sequence continues at coordinate 9,159 of DATBBR010000005.1, read as the reverse complement.
GATCGTGGCCGTGGCGAAGGCGGGAAAGCTGGTGCCGTGGTCGGGGTCGTAGCGCGTGGCGGCCTCGACGAGGCCCATGGATGCGACCTGCACCAGGTCTTCGAGGGACTCACCTCGGTGGGAGAAGCGCCGAGCCAGGTAACGGGCCAGGCCCAGGTGATCCTCTACCAGTCGGCTGTCGACCGCGTCGGCCTGCGCGTCCGACGTATACGGCGCAGAGCTACTGACGGGCTCGCTGGACGCCGAGACCGCGACCGACCGACGGGAACGCCGGTTGCCGTCACCCAGAGGCGCACCCGGCCGGGACAAGCGACGTACGTGCTCGGGAGACTTGGCAGGCCATGTCCGCTCATCGTGGCCTGCCATCTGGCACTCCCGCCCAATTGCCATCCAGCCCTCCCCCAAGAGACGCCGCGTGCTCCGTAGTGTGCTCTGAACCGTCCCGACGAGGGCCTCGGCCCATTGTATGGGGCGTCGGTGCATCCGGCGATGTTCATTGATGTGGTGGTCATTTGGATTCGCCTCATACCGCCCCGAGCCTGCCTGCCGGCACGAAATCGCCGCCTCGTTCCCCTGGTCGGGGGAAGAGGGTCCCACCGTCGGCGGACCGGCCGCGATCGAGCCCGCAGCCATCGCACGAGGCCCGGGCGTGCCGAGCACTCAGAGTGAATAGAATACTATGAAAGTGGTTATAGCGAAACGGTGCTCAGCCGGGACCCTCGTCGATGAGACGGGCGGCGCTGCTCCTCGCCGGCTTGCTGGTGACCGCCGTCTTCGGCGCTGCAGTCCTGGCCGGGGCGGTGGCGGGTACGGCGATCCCCGGAGGCGACGTGTCGGCCGGCCAGACATCGGGAGGTCCGGCGTCCGGCGGCCCACCGTCGGGCCGGGCGGTGGCGTCCATCCCGCCCACATATCTCGCGCTGTACCAGCAGGCCGCCATGATGTGTCCCGGGTTGCCGTGGTCGGTGCTCGCAGCCATCGGAACGGTGGAGAGCGACAACGGCCAATCTGTCGCCGCCGGTGTGCGCAGTGGTGCCAACTTCGCCGGCGCCGAAGGGCCGATGCAGTTCGAGCCCACTACCTTCTCCTCGGTCGCCGTGGTCGGACCAGGGGGCGCCGATCCACCGAGCCCCTACGACCCCGTGGACGCGGTGTACTCGGCCGCCCGTCTGCTCTGCACCGACGGCGGGGGTGATCAGGCGACGATCGCCCGGGCGGTCTACGCGTACAACCACTCCTCCGACTACGTCGACCAGGTGCTCGCGCTGGCGGCCTCCTACGGCGCGTCGAGCGGGGCGGGGTGACGACAGTCACCGGCGGCCTGCTCCCGCACTACCATCCGTGGCCCTGGGGACGAGCGATCTCGGGGGTGCGCATGGGACAGGTCAACACGGCACGGGGACCGATCGACGGTGCTGCTCTCGGCACGACCCTGATGCACGAGCACGTCTTCATCCTGAGCCCCGATGTCCAGCAGAACTATCCACTCGGGTGGGAGGACGACCGACGGATCGACGACGCCGTGACCCGGCTGAACGAGCTGAAGTCGCGCGGCGTCGACTCGATCGTCGATCTCACCGTCCTCGGCCTCGGTCGCTACGTGCCTCGTATCGCCGCTATCGCCGCCCGTACCGAGCTCCAGATCGTGGTGGCGACGGGCCTGTACACCTACAACGACGTTCCGCTCTATTTCAGCTACCGAGGCCCTGGGACCCCGCTCGACGGCCCGGAGCCGATGATCGACATGTTCGTGCGGGACCTCCAGGTCGGCATCGCCGACACCGGCGTGAAGGCGGGCATCCTCAAGTGCGCCACGGACGAGGCCGGGGTCACCCCCGGCGTGGAGCGGGTCCTGCTGGCCGTCGCCCAGGCGCATCGGCAGACCGGCGCCCCGATCTCGACCCACACCCACGCGGCGACGCGCCAGGGCCTCGAGCAGCAACGCATCTTCGCCAAGGAGGGAGTGGACCTCGAGCGCGTGGTGATCGGCCACAGCGGCGACAGCACTGATATCGCCTACCTCGAGGAGCTCGTCGGCAACGGCTCGTACATCGGGATGGACCGATTCGGGATCGACGCCATCCTCTCGTTCGAGGAGCGTGTCGAGACGGTCGCCACGATGTGCGACCGGGGACATGCTGATCGCATGGTGCTGTCGCACGACGCCGCCTGCCACAACGACTGGTTCGACGACGAGGTGGTCGCTGTCATCCAGCCCAACTGGCGATACACCCACATCTCCGACGACGTCATCCCCGCGCTTCGCGCCCGAGGGGTCACCGACGACCACCTTCGGCAGATGCTCGTCGAGAACCCGATGAAGATCCTGGGCTCCCGGGCCGGCTGACTTCGGGACCCGCGATGACCACGGCGCGCCTCGACCCCGTTTGTTACCGTCATGTGGAGGGAAACGGGGAGACGCCGCCATGAGCGACACGGCGCAGGGGTCCGGATGGTGGCAGGCGTCCGATGGACGGTGGTACCCGCCTGATGCCAGGCCGGGCGTCCCGCCCCCGCCCGAGGCTGCCAGCGCGGGCTGGTCCAGCCCGCCCGGCGGATCCAGCCCGGGATGGGAGACTCCCCAGGCGCCGGGCTCGTACAACCCCGGCGCCTGGGCGCAGCAATCGGGGGCGACCCCCTACCGGGCTGCGACCAACGGGCTCGCGATTGCGGCCCTCGTCCTGGGCATCATCGGGATACCGGGGGTCTTCGCGCTCTTCAACGTCTTCGCCATCTTGGCCTTGATCTTCGGCCTCGTCTCCCGCTCGCAGATCCAGAGGTCAGGTGGCACCCAGGGCGGCGCCGGGATGGCGATGGCCGGCATCGTGCTCGGCACGATCGGGATTGCCCTTGACGTGATCTGGATCATCGTGGCCGTCACGAGCAGCGTCTACAGCAGCTGATCGCCGAGGCTAGGCGCCGGGCGCGACCGCTCGTCGCCGCGTATCCCCCACAGGGGTGGGAGCGCCCGACGGCGAACTCTTAGACGAATCGGTGTTCGCAGACGCGTCGAGGCCGGGATTGGGGGGTCGGACGCCTTGGCCACTCACGCGCGGAGGAGCGCACGCTCCTGGTCGAAGGGTATGCCCGGGAGGGCGATGGGTCTCCGGGCGACGACGGGCCGCGTCCTCGCCGTCGCGTTGCTTGCCGTCGCTCTCGCCGTCAGCGCGGGCCTCGACGCGGTGGCGAAGTCGGGGCCGGCGACCGTCAGGCACCAGTCGGCGGCCAATGGAGTGGCGGTGGCCGGTCGGTCACCAGCGCGCGCGGGACCGATCGTTCCCGTCCACGGCGCCACCAGCCCGGCGACGAGCGCCCCTGGGCCCCCGGCGCCGGCAATCCCGGCGGGTCCCGTCGCGCTGGCGGGGTGCCCGCCGCCACCGTCGCCGCCGGGGAGGCCCGCGCCGGGGCCACCCTGGCATCCACCGGTCCTGGTCCCCGAGCCCGCGCTGCCCGCTCCCCCGCCACCGGCTCCCCGCCTCCCCTCTCCCGCTGCCCTGTCGGGCAAGGGCTTGTGGATCTGGCAGCTTCCGGCAACCGAGCACGGTGACGTCGCTGCCATCGTCTCCAAGGCGACCCAGGCTGGCCTTCACCAGCTGTGGGTTCGGGTGGCCGACTCGCGCGATGGCTTCTACGCCCCGTCGCAGCTGGCTGCCTTGGTGCCTGCGGCCCACCGCGCCGGGTTGGCCGTGATCGGGTGGGGTTTTCCGTATCTGTACGACCCCGTTGCGGACGCCGTCTGGACCCAGCAGGCCCTCGGCTGGCGCGGGCCGGATGGTGGACGCCTGGACGGCTTCGCCGCCGACATCGAGACCCCGAGCGAGGGCACGGCGCTCTCGGCCCGGCGGGCGGTCACGTACCTGGGCTTCGCCCGACCGGCCGCCCAGGGGCGCCCCCTCGTGGCCACCGTGTTCCCCCCGACCAACCACAATCTGTCGACCATGCCCTACGCCGCGATGGCACCCTACGTCGACGCCTTCGCACCCATGATGTACTGGGGCTGCACGGACCCGGGAGCGTACGCCCAGCTGGCGTTGGCCAACCTCGGCACCTTGGCGCCGGTGCACCTCATCGGACAGGCCTACAACATGGCGGACGAGGGGGGCCGGCCGGCGTCGCCGAGCTCGGCCGAGATCCTCCGGTTCCTCGCCGTCGCCCGCTCGGGCGGAGCGGTCGGGGCCTCGCTCTGGAGCTGGCAGGAGATGACGGGCGAGGAGTATGGAGCGCTGGCCTCGTTTCCCTGGGCCGGCGGCTAACGTGGAGCTCGCACGGGAGCCTGGTGTGACCAGGCTGAGAGGGTGAGCTGACAGCTCCCGACCGTCGGACCTGATCCGGGTAATACCGGCGCAGGGAGTGTTGATGGGGCCCTCTCTCGCCCGACGACGAAGGACGGGAGTGCACATGCGAGCAGCCCCACGGGCCAGCGCCAGCTGGGCGGGCGTGCGGGTGATACCCATCGCAGGAGGTCGGCCGTGATCGGCTCGGACCCGGACGCTTCCGGAGCGGAGCGCCCCGACGTCGTCGTCGTCGGCGGCGGGTGCATCGGCTTGGCCACGGCCTGGCGGGCGGCCGGCGAAGGCCTGCGGGTGACAGTGGTCGACCCACATCCCGGCACCCGCGCGTCGTGGGCGGCGGCGGGAATGCTGGCTCCGGTGACCGAGGTTCACTACGGCGAGGAAGCCCTCTTGCGGCTCAACCTGGCCTCAGCGGAGCGCTATCCGGCGTTCGTCGACGAGCTGGAGCGGGAAGCCGACGCTGCCGTCGGGTACCGCCGCTGCGGCACCTTGTTCGCCGCCGCCGACGGCGGCGATCGGGTGGTCCTGGAGGAGCTGCACCAGTTCCAGCGGTCCCTCGGTCTCGAGGCGCAGCTCCTGTCCGGGCGCCAGTGCCGATCGCTCGAGCCGATGCTCGCTCCCGGGATCAGGGGCGGCATCCTCGCTCCGGAGGACCACCAGGTCGACAACAGGCGGCTCATCCCCGCGTTGCGTACCGCGGCGGTTCGTCGGGGGGTGGCCATCCGACACTGCGCGGTGGCCGAGGTGGTCGTGGCGGACGACCGGGCGGCCGGCGTCCGGCTCGAGAGCGGCGAGCTCGTCCTGGCCGACGCAGTCGTGCTGGCGGCCGGCTGCTGGTCGAGCTCGATACCGGGCCTGCCGCCGGGGGTCGTCCCCTCGGTGCGCCCTGTCAAAGGCCAGCTCCTCCACCTGCGCGGGCCGGCCGGGTCCCCGTTTCTGACCCGCAACCTCCGCGGCGTCGCCCAGGGTTCCCACGTGTACCTGGTGCCTCGGGAGGACGGGCGGCTCGTGGTGGGAGCCACGGTCGAGGAGCGGGGGTTCGACACGACCGTCACCGCCGAGGCGGCGTACACGCTCCTGCGCGACGCCCACCAGCTGCTGCCTGGGGTGCTCGACCTCGAGCTCGCCGAGACCCACGCCGGCCTCCGACCAGGGTCGCCCGACAACGCTCCGCTGGTCGGCCCCTCCGCGCTGCCCGGTCTGACCATGGCCACCGGCCATTACCGCAATGGCGTCCTCCTCACGCCGGTGACCGCCGACGCCGTGGCGACCTATCTGACGACGGGACGGCTCCTGGACCACGTCCGGCCGTTCTCGCCCACCCGATTCGCCAGCGCCGGCCCGGGAGGCCGGCGTGACGATATGGCCGGCCCGGGAGGCCGGCGTGACGCCACGGAGCCCGTTCGGTGATCGACGTGACGCTCAACGGAGAGCAGCAACGGCTCGACGACGGCACGACCGTCGACCAGGTGGTGGCCTGGCTGGATCGCGGCCCGGCGGGTGTCGCCGTGGCGATCAACGGCGACGTGGTGCCGCGGAGCCGATGGGCAGCCACGGCGCTGTGCGCCGACGACCGCGTCGAGGTGCTCGCCGCGGCCCAAGGAGGGTGATCTGACTGTGACAGCCGATCTGACCGGGACCCGCGATCAGAAGGCGTCGATGGCCGAGGACCCGCTGGTGATCGCGGGCGAGGTCTTCCGGTCCCGCATGATCATGGGGACCGGCGGCGTCCCCAGCCTCGAGGCCCTCGAGCTGGCCATCGCCGCGTCGGGCGTGGACATGGCGACGGTCGCCATGCGGCGCGTCGACCCCACGACGAAGGGCTCGGTGCTCGACGTGCTGCGGGGCCTGGGGATCCGGGTCCTGCCCAACACGGCCGGGTGCTACACGGCGGGTGAGGCTGTTGTCACCGCACGGTTGGGGCGCGAGGCCCTAAACACCGACTGGGTGAAGCTGGAGGTGATCGGCGACGAGCGGACGCTGCTTCCCGACGCCGTCGAGCTCCTCGATGCGGCCGAGCGGCTGGTCGACGAGGGCTTCGTGGTGTTGCCGTACACGAACGACGATCCGGTGCTGGCCCGCCGCCTGGAGCAGGTCGGTTGCGCGGCGGTGATGCCGTTGGGCTCACCGATCGGCAGCGGCCTGGGGATCCGGAACCGCCACAACATCGGCCTCATCGTCGAGGCCGCCTCGGTGCCGGTCGTCCTCGACGCCGGTCTGGGAACGGCGTCGGACGCGGCCGTCGCCATGGAGCTCGGCTGCGATGCCGTGTTGTTGGCGTCGGCGGTCACCAGAGCGCAGGCACCGGCGGGCATGGCCGCGGCCATGGCGAAGGCTGTCGAGGCCGGCCGGCTGGCATGGCGATCGGGTCGCATCCCTCAGCGCTTCCACGCCGAGGCATCGACGTCGTTCGAGGGGATGGCCGACCTCGACGAGCGCTGGTGAGCAGCATCACTCCGCCCGTCGCGCTCACGATCGCCGGCTCCGACTCTGGTGGAGGGGCGGGCGTCCAGGCCGACCTGAAGACGTTCGCCGCTCTCGGCGTGCACGGCACCAGCGCCATCACCGCGGTCACCGCCCAGAACACCGTGGGAGTGCAGAGCGTGCACCTCGTGCCCGCGAAGCATGTCGATGCCCAGATCATGTCGGTCGTGAGCGATCTCCGACCGGCTGCGGTCAAGACCGGCATGCTGGCGACGGCCGCCACCATCGCCGCCGTCGCCGGTCGGGCCGACCGCGGAGAGCTCCCCAACCTCGTGGTGGACCCGGTCATGGTCGCCACGACCGGTCGACGCCTGCTCGAGGGGGACGCCGAGCGGGCCTACGTCGAGCTGCTCCTTCCTCACGCCCTGGTCGCCATGCCCAACCTGCGCGAGGCATCGGTGCTCGTCCAGCGAGACCTGGCGTCGGTCGACGACATGACGGCTGCTGCCCGCCAGCTGGCGGAGACCGGCGCCCGCTTTGTCGTGATCAAGGGCGGTCACCTGCCCGGCCCGGCGGCGGTCGACGTCGTCTGGGACGGGACGGACGCGAGGATCCTGTCGGTGCCCCGGATCTCCACCGCCAACGTCCACGGCACGGGCTGCACCCTGTCGGCCGCAGTGGCCGCCAACCTTGCTCTAGGGGCCACTCCCGCCGACGCCATCGAGCTCGCCAAGGCCTTCCTCACCCGGGCCCTCCGCGGGGCAGCGGGCTGGACGCTCGGATCGGGCCAGGGACCGGTCGACGCGCTGGGCTGGGGCGAGGCGGCCGGCCGCCGGGCCGAGGGCCCTCAGCGGGCCGGCTCGCTGGAGGCCGGCTCGCTGGAGGGTGGCGTCCCCGAGGATGGCGCCGACGCCCGGGCCAGCTTCGACAGGCCGGGGTAGTCGAGCTTGCCCGCAGGGCTCCGACCAAGGCTCTCGACCGCGACATACGACCTGGGCACCTTGAAGCCGGCGAGCCGGGATCGCACTCGTCGGGTGAGCGCCTCCTCGTCGACCGCCCTCGCCGCGGCAGGCTCGATCAGGGCGCAGATCGCCTCACCGAAGCGCTCGTCAGGCACGGCTACGCAGGCCGCGTCGGCCACGGCAGGGTCCTCCTTGAGGACCTCCTCGACCTCCTCCGGGTAGACCTTCTCGCCGCCGGTGTTGATGCAGACCGAGCCACGACCCAGGAGATGCAGGGTGCGATCCGCGTTGACCTGGGCGTAGTCACCCGGGATCGAGTAGCGGACGCCGTCGACGGTACGGAAGTTGCGGGCGGTCTTGGCCTCGTCCTTGTAATAGCCGAGCGGGATGAAGCCGTTGATGGCCACCATGCCGATGTCGTCCGAGCCGGGGGCCACCTCGCGGCCGTCATCGGTGAACACGTGCACGCGATCGCCGAGCTGGAACTGGGCGGTGTCGGTGGCGCTCTCGCCAGCCGAGATGCTGGCCGCCAGGCCCACCGCCTCGGACGAGCCCAGTGAGTCGAACAGGATCACCTGGGGGATGCGCTCGAGCAGCGCCGCCTTGGTCTCCTGGCTCCACATGACGCCAGAGGAGCTCATCAGCATGAGGCTCGATGTGTCATAGCCGCCGGGATGGGCCTGGAGCTGGGCCAGCATGGGCCGGGCGAACGCGTCGCCGACGATGGCGATGCCGTTGACCCGGTAGCGCTCGACCGCCCGCCACAGCTCGGCCGCATCGAAGCGCCGGCCCTCGAGCGTCACGATGCAGCCTCCCCCGTTGAGCGTCACGAAGGCGACGAACTGGCCGGTGCCGTGCATGAGCGGACAGGCCGGCAGCGTGACGAAGCCCGGTCCGTTGATCCGGGATGCGTAGTCGTCGAGGTCGGTGGCCGGCGCCTGGCCCAGCACCGGGTTTCCGCCACCGCCGAGCACGTTGAACAGGTCGTCCTGGCGCCACATGACGCCCTTGGGCATCCCCGTGGTACCCCCCGTATACAGCAGGAGGAGGTCGTCGCCCGAACGGCCCCAGGGGCCGTGTACCGGGTCGGGCCGACCGGCACGGACCACCGCCTCGTACGGAGTGGACCACTCCGGGACGGTGCCCCCGTCGTCGACCGCATACCACCGACGGATGCGGGGCAGCCGGCTGCGCACCTTGTCGAGCAGCTCGGTGAACGACGTGTGGAAGACCACGGCCTCGGTGTCCGAGTTGTCGAAGAGGTAGGCGATCTCTTCGGGGCCGTAGCGGTAGTTGGTGTTCACCGGGACGAGGCCGGCCTTGAAGGCCGCGAAATAGCTCTCCAGGTACTCGGGGGCGTTGTACAGATACGCCGCTACCTTGGCCTGGCGCCCGAGGCCCGCGTCGAGGAGGTCGCGGGCCAGACCGTTTGCCCGGCGGTCCACGTCGGCCCAGCTCAGCGCTCGCTCGCCCTGGACCTG
>DATBBR010000004.1 GCA_036270875.1 Acidimicrobiales bacterium | reverse complement strand
CCGCCGCGGCGGTGAGGGCAAGTACGTAGGAGTGACGTCTCCTCGGCGGAGGTGGAGCCGGATACCAGCCCGCGGGGGGACCCCAGACACCCGAGCCGCCGTTATCGTCGCCCCCAGCGGCCGCGTCGTCTGGCGGCTGCTCTGTGCGCTGGGCGTGCACCGGGGCAGTCAAGGTGCCCAGTGGCGCGCCCCCCTGCTCCGGCGTTTCCGATGATGGATGCAGTTCGGACATGGCGCTTTCCCTGCCTTACCGGCCTCTGATGTGGCTACGTATGCTTCAGTGAACAGACGTCCACTGAGGCTCAGGCGGGGGTCAGCTGTGGGCCCGCTGGGAATCGCGGTGCGCCGCCAAACGCGTCGAGCTTGGCGGTAGTAATGGTGTCATGAGCGTCGATACCTTTCGTCTTGCCGGCCGCTCGGTCCGCCGGGTCGGATTTGGAGCCATGCAATTGCCGGGACCGGGCGTCTTCGGGCCGCCTCGGGACCGAGACCAGGCCCTCGCCATTCTGCGCAGGGCAGTGGAGGCGGGAGTCAACCACATCGACACAGCCCAGTTCTACGGTCCCGACGTGGCCAACCACCTGATCCGCGAAGCCCTGTCCCCCTACCCGGAGGACCTCGTCACGGTCTCCAAGGTCGGTGGCTTCCGGGACGATCAGGGGGGATGGTTGCCCGCCCAGAAGCCGGACGAGCTGCGGACCGGGGTGGAGGCCAACCTGCGCACCCTGGAGATGGACCAGGTGCCGGTGGTCAACCTGCGACGGTTCGAGGGCACGCACGTGCCCTTCGAGGATCAGCTGGCGGCCATGGTGGCGATGCGGGACGAGGGCCTGATCGGAGGCATCGGCCTGAGCAACGTCAGCCTCGACCAGTACCATCAAGCGCGCTCGCAGACCGAGATTGCGTGCGTGCAGAACGCGTTCAGCGTGACCGACCGCTCGGGGCAGCCGCTTTTGGACGCCTGCGGGGAGGACGGTGTGGCCTACGTCCCGTTCTTCCCGCTCGGTTCGGCCTTCGCCCCTGACAACCCGTTGCTCGGCGCCGTCGCGGTCAGAGAGACGGCCGACCGGATTGGAGCCACCCCGGCGCAGGTCGCGCTGGCCTGGCTGCTCGCGCTCGCCTCCCACGTCCTGCTCATCCCCGGCACCTCATCACTTCCCCACCTCGAGGAGAACCTGGCAGTCGCCGGCGTCGAGCTCGACGCAGAGGCGATGGCCGCCCTCGACACCGTGCCTCAGACCACACCCGGCCACGCCTAACCGGCTACCGCTCAAGAGCTGAGCCGCGCACTTTGCGGGGTCCGAGCAGAGGGCGTACGTATGAGCCGGCGTAATGGCGATCCGCCTGACCTGGTACTTCTCAGCGCGCTCGGAGGGATTCGAACCCCCAACCTTCTGATCCGTAGTCAGATGCTCTATCCGTTGAGCTACGAGCGCTGGGGCGGTACAGCATATTTGATCACCCCGCGCCGGGGACCGGAGCGCCAGAGGATCGACCTTGGACCGCGCGGAGAGGGAGGGATTTGAACCCTCGGACCCGGTCTCCCAGGTCAACTCATTAGCAGTGAGTCCGATTCGGCCGCTCTCGCACCTCTCCGAGAGTCAAGTCTAGGCGAAGAGAGGACCCCCCATAGGCAGACAGGTCGACTGTAGAACATGCCTCTCCAGCAGGCATTTTGGGGCCAGAAGGACCACGTGGAGCCTCTAGCGCAGTCGCTCGTTTGGAGTCCGCAGTCAGCGATCCGCAGCCTCCGCTCGATGCCAGCTCGCTGGCACTCGATGGATCGCATTCTGGGCCAGCTACTTCGCACCATTTCGCTACGAGCTCGGCCCGGTCTACTTTCTGCCGCTCGTGGTGTCGTTGGCCGCGCTCACGGCGAAGGGCCTGGAAGCCGTATGGGCCGCCTCCGGTCGCCGGAGCCATAAGGGGATCCTCGCGACGGTCGCTGGGTGCGCTGTGCTCCTCGGCCTGTTCGAAGGAGCACGCACGTATCGAGATGGCAGCTTGACGCGGGTGGTCGGAAGCCCATCGCATCTACCCCGACCGCGCTGGCGCAAGCGAGCAATGCAATCGGTCGCCCGCCCGCCCTCTTGTTCCTACCCGATCCATCCGTGGGCTTTCTTCCGCCGTTGCACAACAATCCTGCTCTGGAGGCCCCCCGCCTGTACGGCGCTGAGTTACCTGGCCAAGACCCGCTCGTGATCGCGAGGGCGCACCCAGGGCGACGCGCCTTTCGGCTCGTCGGTCGCCCGGACGGCTCGGTGGAGGCCCAGCCGCTCCGGTGAGCAGTGAGAGCTCCGGCCCTCTCCGATCGACGCTACGGCGCCAGCCGCCGACGGCCTCGGGGTCGACGCGGCCCAGGTGTCTCCGGACTCGTCGCCACTTCCAGAGCCCGCTCGGCGACAGTCACTAGCGCGCCCTGGCCACCCTCGGCCAGCCATACCCTCACTGCCACGTTTAGGGCGCTCATGGTTGAGGCTGCCCGCACCCGAGTAGCGAGATCGGGGGCGTCCATCCCGGCCTGTACCGCTAGCTCATCGGCCAGTGTCAGTTCCCAGGAACGCAGCACTCGTAGGCTGCGGTCTACTAGGCGCGCGTCTTGAGCCACGAGAGCCGCCCGGGTTAGGAGGGGCTGGTGCTCCTCGGCGAGATAGCTCGCGAAGTTGAGTAGGACCTGTTTGAGCGCCACCAGGTCCGTCGCCGCGCTCGGGCACTCGCGGAGCATCCGGCGCAGCTCGCTGATCTGGCCCTCCTCATAGCCGAAGAGAACGTCTTCCTTGGAACCGAAGTAGCGGAAGAAGGTCCGTGGAGATACCTCGACGGCGGCGGCGATCTCCTCCACCGTGGTGTCTTCGTAACCGTTGGCCTGGAAAAGGGTGAAGGCCGCCGCCTCGAGCTCTCCGCGTAGCCGGGCCTGCTTACGCGACCGCAGACCCTGCCCGGCAGATTCCTCCTGGTCGCCATGTTTGGTCATCGGCAGATGAAGGGTATCTCAAGTCACAGGATGTCAGAAGTCAGTATAAGTCAACTGTCAGCGAGTGAGGCTGTCGAAGGACACGGCGACCGAAGAGCAGACAGTGAGCGAGGAGCTGCGCAAGGAGCAGATCGACACCGAGCGCGAGCCCCGCTGAGTCCTGCGCTTGATTCCGCCTTGCGTGCTCATCCATGCAGCCGTGGCAGCCCGGGTGCGCACATGAGGTGCCGCCCCGAAACCCTGCATAGCACGGATCGTCGAGAGGGCGGAAGCTGAGAATTGATCAGCTCCTGCGGGTTTCTCCCGCCGTTTGATCAAGAAAGGAGAGAGCTTGTGTCACGCCGACAGTATGGATTCCTCATCGGTTTCTTGTTCGTATGGCTGGCTTGGGCGGCGTCCTGGGTGGTGCTGGGGGCCGTGGCCGCCGGTCTACTCGGGTACCTGGTTGTGAGGGTCCTCGAGGGTGATCTGGGCTTCGACATGGACACCGTTACTGATCGATTCAGAGACCAGACCCGGCGGTAGGGCCGGAACAAGAGAAGGAAAGGATCAACCTGATGACCGAAGCCTCCGCGAAGGACTCTGCTGGCGCTCGTTCAGGAGCGCCCAGGAGCAGAAACGGGGCTGGGCAAGCAGGTGCCCAGCTCAAGACAGAACGAGGGACGACCAGTATCTCGGACTCGGTGGTCGCAAAGGTCGTGGGCCTGGCCACCAGGGAGATCCCCGGAGTTCAGGCCATGGGCAAGACCGTGGCTCGAACCATGGGGGCGCTCAAGAGCGCGCTTCCCGTGGTTGATGCCGATACCACGTCCCAAGGGGTCTCAGTTGAAGTAGGCGAACGGCAGGCGGCAATCGACCTGGACATCGTGGCCTACTACGGACAGAGCATTGTCGATGTCGCCGAGGCCGTACGCAGGAACGTGGCCGATCGAGTCGAGGGGATGACCGGCTTGGAGGTCATCGAGGTCAACGTCACCGTCGATGACATCTACATCGAAGGCTCTGAGGATCAATCAAGCAGGGTCGGATGAGGGCCGCCGAAACCGACCCGGGGGCGCTGGCCCGATCGGTGGCCGACGCGGCCAGTGCCGTGGCGGGTGTGGCTCGGTTGTCAAGCACCGGCCCGGTAGAGGTGGCTACATACTTCGCGGGAGGGAAGGTCAACGGCTTCAGGCTCCGAGACGGCAAGGCCTGGGTCCACATCGTCATCGACCGCCTGCCGCTGGAGCCAGTGGCTGAGGCAGTACGAGCTGCTGTGACCGCGGTCATGGCCAGACTGGGCCAGAGCTGCGAGGTGGTGGTGGTCGTGGAAGGCCTGGAACTCGACCACCTGCCACCTCCCTCGGTGACTCCATTGCGTCCAAAGAAGACCCGCGTATGAGGACCCTCAACCGCCTGCTCTCCCTGCTGCTAGGCCTGGCTCTAGCGGTAGCCGGGGTCTTTGTGATGATCGAGGTCATCCTGGCCGCCGCCGGTGAATCCTTCGTCGTTCTTCCGGCCCGGCGCTGGCTGGGATGGCTCAAAGCGACGCCGTGGTCAGCGGCATCGGTCATGGCCATCCTCTCGGCCATGACTCTGGTCGGGCTCATACTCCTGGTGGCCGAGCTTCGCCCCTGGAGGAGTCGACGGATGCCGGCTCCGGTAACCGGACGTGGTGACTGGTGGCTGCTGCGGGGCTCCACCGAGCGCTACCTCAGGCGCCACCTGGAGTCCAAGACGGTGGCTAACAAGGTCCGGCCGACGCTGTCGACGCGGAGCGGTCCGTGGCGCGTCCGGCTGAAGGTAGATGCAAGAGAGGGAGCCAGACCGGAGATCGAACAGCGGACCCGTGCGGCGCTCCATGACCTGGGTGTCGAGCAGACGGCCCTGAAAGTCAAAAGCATAGGGAACCGGCGGCCATGAGCGATCGAGCCAATCGGGTCGTTGGGACCACCGTGGCCTTGATCCTGCTGGTAGGCGGAGGTCTGGGCCTGAGCGTAGCCACTGGGGTCTTCGGCCGCTCCTCGGCTCAGGCCCACGTGGTGACCTCGACCTTGGCCCGCCATTGGAGGATGGGGGGCGCTGCGTCATTTGCTGTCGTCGCCTTCGTCGGCTTGATGATGACCGTCGGCGGCCTTTGGCTGGCGCGACGCCAGTTGGCACGCAACGAGGGCCGGTCGCGGCTGGAGGACTTCGTCGTACATCCACCAACTACCGGCGACGGAAGTCCCCATGGGGTCATAAGCGTTCGAGCGGCGTGCCTCAGCCACGGGCTGGAAGCTGATATCGAGCGCATCCCCGGCGTTGAAAGAGCACTCATCGGGCTCTTCGAGCCATCTGAGGCGCCTGAGGTGCGTGCCCGTTTGGATGTCATCGATGGTGTCGATCTCAACGCTCTGGCGGAGTCGGTTGGAGCGTCGCTGAATCGACTCGAGAGGACCGCATCGGTACACGTCGAGGACCTCGACATCACTGTGGGCTTCGTGAAAGGGGCACTGCCCCGGGTGAGTTGACACGTGGACGCTGCACGCACCAGCGGACGTGGAGGGGTCAATCCGAGGAGCTGCCTCCTGCAGGCGAAGGAGGCCGACGCACTTCAGCTGGGTCCCGTAGGAGAGATCGAACCCTTGGGCGCGGGGCGATTGTGTAGATGGGTAACAATGGAGTAGCAGCGATGAGTGTCGGAAGAACGCCGAAGCGGGGGCCACCAATCCTCGCGCTAGGTTTGCTCGCCGTTCTCGCCCTCGGGCTTGGCGCGTGTTCCAGCGCGGGAACGGGCACTAGTACCACTACTACAGGTGGCGGTTCGAACAGCGGCGGTGGGACCGGTGGAGGAGCGGGCGACACCACGACCACGCACTTGGGGCAATGATTGGCTCCAACGGCAGCACGGTGCTCGCGGCGAGTGACCCGTCGTCCGCGGACGTCAACCCGAGGCGTTCGCATGGTCATCCTGGTCATCCTGGCCAACATGGCCACGTGGTCGCTGTGATCCTCACCGGCGTCCGCTGCGCTAACTCGTCGTCACGCTGACAGCGTCGCGGCCTCCTCCGATGGCCCGCCGGCGACTCGCTTCTAACGGACGCTTATCAGCGCCTGCAGATGGTCGATGCCGTCAGCCACCCCGGCAGTCGATCAGCCATCAGCACCCCAACATCCACGAGTACCGACTGTACGGAGACATGTAGCAGCGGGTTTAGGCTGCGGCCGTCCTATCGATCGCTCTCCGGCGAGGCGAGCGATGCGGTCTGATCGCCCCCCCTGGTTCTCCGAGGTGGTCGGGTGATTAGCTGGGGAAGCGAGACGATCATGTGGCGGCTCATGCCCGAGGACACGGAACCGAAGAGCGTCGCCAGCAGATGCTCGCCGCCTGGTCGACCGGCGACCTGGTGACCACTCGCTCGCTGCTGCACGACGATGTCACCTTCGCCGGTCCGGTCGGCGTCACCGAGGGCGCCGACGCCTATATCGAAGGAATACAGCCCGGCGACCGGGGTTTCCGGCCGGCCGAGCCCGGGCGTAGGTCGGAACACAAGCTGTTGATGGATCGAGGTAGTGCCACCGTTGATGGCCCCGCCGACGAGATTTTGGTCGTGGACCTCCAGTTGGTCCAGTTGGTGAGGCCCATGACGTGTCAGGAGCGCACTGCTCGGGAGAAACCGGGCGCGTACGCCTCGATTCTCGACTCGATCCGAGCGGCAAGGGCCTCCAGCTCTCGCTTAATCCTCATGGGATCCGCAGGGTCGCCTCCGTCTCATCTCATCTCCAGTCCAGGCACACGGCCGTGGCGTCATCTTGCAGCTGCCCCGCTCGGTGATCGATCGCGGCTTTCGTGAGCAGTCGCACGACCTCGGGCGGTTGCAGGTCGCCGGACGCCAGTAGAAGTTCGGCGAGGCGCGTGTCTCCGAACGGCGCGCCACCCACGGGTCGAGCGTCGCTCAGGCCGTCGCTCAGCAGCAAGAGCCGATCACCAGGCTCAACGCTGACATGGTGAGAGCGATACGCGGTGTCGCCGAAAATGCCAAGGGGTAGGTCTGGGGCAATCTCGATCAACTGGACTGCACCTCGGCGCAGCAATATCGGCCGTTGGTGCCCGGCGTTGACGACCACGCCGTGCCCCGAAGGAACATCGAAGCGAAACAGGTTGGCCGTGACGAATGCATCTCCGCCAAACTGCGCATGGATGTGCTGACCGGCCTCGTTCGCCTGCTCTACCACCCCGTCGCCACGCCGACGAACGTTTCGCATCGCAGTAATGGCCAAACTGGCGAGTACCGCCGACCGCAGGCCGTGGCCCATTGCGTCGGTGATGGCGACGGTCAGGGACGTAGGCGAGACTGCATAGTCAAAGGTGTCCCCGCCGATCTGATAGGCGGGCTCGAGGCTGCCAGCGACGGCATACTCGTTACAGTCGTACGCGAGTACGGGAAGAAGTTCCCATTGGATCTCGGCCGGAAGTTCGAGGACTCGCCGTCGCCGGATCCGCTCGAACCGATCGGTATAGCGGCGCGCCGCGACGAGGACGTAGCCAAGCACCTGCGCAGCTTCGAGAAGCACAGGGTCAATTCGAGCGGAGGCCTCGCCCAAGCCCACCTCTAGAACCCCCAAACGCTCGGCGCGGACGGTAATCGGCACGTAGACGACCAGAGCGCCATGGTCTCGAAATTCCAAGGCTTGTTGCTGCCGATAGGCGTCACCCGCTGCGCTGGTATCGACAAGCTGGCTCCCTGTGACCGCGGAGGAGCCCAGCCCGGGCACGGACTCCAGGCTTTGCTCGTTGTAGTCAGCTAGGAACAGCGTGCATGACTGCGCCCCTGTCGCAGCCTTTAGCCAGTCGTAAACCACCTCGGACAGCCGATACGGAGGCGCTGCATCGAGAGCTCGGATGAGTGACCCGATCTCCTTGGAATCTCCCAAAACACCACCTCACGTCCTGGATCGAGTGGCGGCCGAATAAGGCCAGTGAAGGAAGGCTATTGATTCCCATCCTTCCGGTAGGAAGGGGAAACGAACGGACTCCTCGGGGAGTGCTCCCGCCATTGCTTAGCCTTCACCATGCCCCGATGGTCCTTTCGCTCGCCGCTGATGCCCGTCAGGGGGCGCTAGAACAACAGCATCTCCGCGGAGCGGCCTGCGTCGCGGCATCCGACGGTCATCGCCCTAGGTGATCGTCGGTAAGCGGTCCCACCGGGCCGCTCCAAACCATCAACCGTAGCGGCGGCGGTAACCCCGATGACCGAAGAAGCCGAAGGGCAAGAACAGCAGCAGCGGCAAGAAGAGTACGTGCCCGGCCGTCAGGAGGTAGACCGCAACGGCGACTGCTAACGCGACCAAGAGCAAGCGCATGGGTTCTCCGTGAATCTGTCGAACGCCTTCGGCGGCCACCGACCTAGCCGCGCTTGTGCACCGGCCGGCCGCTGCCGCCGCAGTCAGGGTGATTTGCGATTGCCCTTTCGCGTCGAGCGGGTCGACTCGATTTGGCGCTCGATGTCGGCGGCCTTTGCCTCGGCAGACACGGCTTGGCGCTGCTTACTGACGGCCCTGCGCTCCTCGGAGACCCGGGTCGACGCGGCCGCACGTTCCTGCTTGGTCACGGCCGTCTCGATCCGCTCTGTGGCCCTTTCGGCGGCACCGGTCCTCTCCGACGCCTTCTTCTCTTCCTTGGCGTGCTGTCGGCCCTTCTGGTTGTTCAGCTCAGCCTTACGCTCCTGGGCCTGCACTCGGGCTTCCTTTCGCCGCTCAGCGTCGGCTTGGCGGCGGCGCTCGAAGTCATGATCCGCCTCAGCCTTCTGCTGGCTGGCGACCGCTTCCAAGGCCACGGCCTTCCGCAGTTTGTCGACCTTGGCTTGTTGGGCCTGACCCTCCTCGACAAGCCCATCGTGGTGCAGCAGCGACCCGATGGCTTGCTTACTGGATGCCTCGAAGGCCTCGTAGGCCACTGTGGGCGGCCACGCATTGACACCATCCCCATTGCCTCGTCCGAGAAGGGATCCCGTCGCGGTCAATGGCCAACGTCCGCCATACAGAACCGAACGGAAAAAGACCGCCGGAATGTCTTGTAATTGCATCTTCTAGCTCCTTCTCAGCCTTGCTGGGTGTCACGGTCGATCCGCTCGGCCTGGCGCCGGGCATCGTCGGCCTGCTTCTCCGCCTGGACGGCCTCTGCGAGGGTCTCTTGGCGTTCTCGGGAGCCGGCGACCTCGTCCAGCCGTGTCGCCCGCTGTTGCGCCTCGGTCTCCCGGTCGACGGCTGCCGCACGCTCCGCCGTTTGGCCCTCGATACGTCGGTGGCCTTCCTGGCGCTCGCGCTCGATCTGTGCGGTCCTGGCGTCAGCATCCTCTTCAGCGCGGAGCCTTGTCTCCTCTGCAGCCAGCTCCCTCTCTCGAGCGGTGACCTCTGCTTCAGACTTCGCCCGCCTAGCCTCTGCTTTCCGACGAGAAGCTTCCTGCTCGGCCTCCACCTTCTTCTGGTGTAGCTCCCCCTCCCGCTTGAGAGTGGGACGGTTCCGTACGTCCCCAGCGACTTCCTTGACTTTGCCTATGGCCTTTTCCACCAGACCACTCATAGTTGCTGCCTCCTCGTCCGCCTAGCGGTCTACACCGCCCTGCCGTGGGAGCGGCGCTGGCTCGCCATCATCCGCGACGAAGCCATCGTCGATCAGAGTGGTGGCGGCCAACCTTCTGGTGCGCCGCGCTGAGTAATGTCTACCCTCTGCTTGTCATAACAAACTCCTCTCGAATCTTGGGGCGGTCAGTTACGAGCTGACAACGAATCTGTGATGTGTCGCTTCCGACGGCGTGTTGTAGAAGGCGAATCGTAGGTAGTGGGACTGATGGTTGCCTCCCGCAGGCGCCCGAGCTCTGCGCGACGCCGGACGTCGTCCCGCGGGTCCAACCACGCTGGTGGCGGGCAGGGCGCCTGGCGGCGCACAGCATTGCTCCAGGAGCCAGCTCGGCAAAACGGACTTCTCGCTCCAAACCCGTCCTAACAGAGCCTCCTCGGAGACGTTTCTGTTGCCAGGCCGTGGTTACCTTGCGCAGTGCCGAATCGATGAACCTTCACAGGCGCGTGTGCGTCGTGGACGGGAAGCGTCCGCATCGAGCATGGTGCAGCGCTCGACCCAGCACCGAGCACCTTCCAGTTGACGCGCTGATGATCACCCGGCCATTGGGCTAGCAGCGAATGGCTAACGAACATCGACCTTGGTGTCTGGCAGAGGCGCATGCCGACCGTCGGGCGAAGCCGTTCAGCCACAGATTCTCGACGGGTCAGCTTCGGCGCCGAGGCGGCCGGGTAGTTGCCCCTCAACCTTCTTCTTCGTAACAACGGGGCGCGGCGGTGGCTGGAAGTGGTTGCCTGCGACGGGGCAGATAACAAGGTAGAGCCTGTCATGGGGACTTTCTCATCGAAGTACTGAGGAAGCGCAACGACTAGCGCTCTTCGGCTAGAAGGTCGCTAGAACATCCGCATCGCCCACCCCCGCAGCTGTCACTGGGCGATCCAACTGCAGAACCACCCGTGCGGGCGATTGGCGCCGCCGTCGAAAACGGCGTGTTGTGGGTAGTTGAGCAACTGGTCTCACCTGGAAGACTGCAAGAGGCGCAAGTCTTTGAAACTCGGAGGCGAGACACGCGGGCCTAAGGGATGATGCTTTCCTGGATGCCGCTTCAGCAGTGAGTCCGATTCGGCCGCTCTCGCACCTCTCCGGGGGTGGATTCTAGGCCAAGGGCTGGGGCGGCGGCGGCTCGCCGGGCCCAGGGACGTCACCCGCGCTCGGTGTCGGAGGCGCCGGCAACCGGCCCTTCGGCGGACCACGGAAAGGCGATCCACCGGTTGGTCTCGCGCCAGACGTAGTCCGGATCGATGGTCGACCACGGCTTGCGGTAGAGGACGCCCGTACGGGCCTCCCGTACGTGGCGCCGGCAGAACTCGCTCACCATGGCCAGGGTCCGTCCGGTGTCGGCCACGTCATCGGCGATGAGGACGTTGAGGTCGTTCATCCCGACCGGGTCGGGCACCGGAGGGAGCACGGCGGGAAGCTCCAGTCGCTCGTCGATCCCGGTGTAGTACTCGACGTTGATGATGGCGCAGTTCTTGGTGGCGAGGGCGTAGGCCAGTGTCCCACCCACCGTCAACCCGCCGCGAGCGATGCTCAGCACCAGGTCGGGACGAAAACCGCTGCTCGCAATGGATCCAGCCAGCTCGCGAACCGCCACGCCGAACATCGACCACGTGAGGACCTCGAGGTCCGGGTGCGCTGCCTCCCGCTCGACCATGCTCAGTACGGGTGCTTGTCGGGCTTCGCCGCCCAGGCCTTGTAGGGCACCTCGCCGAGGTCCGGTCGTAGCTGCTCGACCTTGATGCGCCGGCCGCTCAGCGGGCGGGCAAAGTCCTCGTACTCGTCCGGTGTCATGCCCGCACTCCCTGTTGGCGCCGGTGTCCACGGAACCGAGCCGCGCTCGTCGCCCATGGATCCGAGCCTAACCGTGCGCTAGCTTCGGCCAGGAGAGGGGAGTGGGCATGGAGCTGTCGTACGCCAACGGCATTTCGAACAACCCTCTGCTGGGTGAGACGATAGGGGTCAACTTCGAGCGAACGGTCGCCAGCTTTCCCGACCGAGAGGCGCTGGTCTCACGTCACCAGGGCCTACGATACACCTACCAGCGCCTGAACGAGGCCGTCGACGTGGTCGCCAGGGGGCTGCTCGACCTCGGCCTCGAGGTCGGCGACCGGGTCGGCATCTGGAGCCCGAACTGCGCCGAGTGGGTGCTCGTCCAGTACGCCACGGCCAAGACCGGCCTCATCCTGGTCAACATCAACCCCGCCTATCGGACCTCCGAGCTCGCCTACGCCCTCGGTCAGTCTGGCTGCCGGCTCCTGGTGGCGGCGTCCTCCTTCAAAGACAGCGACTACGCCGCCATGATCGACGAGGTGCGGCCCGAGCTGCCGGCGCTGGAGCGGACCGTGCTGCTCGGGTCGGCCTCGTGGGACGACCTGCTGAGCGCGGGCGAGGCGATGCCGCAGGACCGCCTCCGGGACCGGGCCGCCGTCCTCGACTTCGACGACCCCATCAACATCCAGTACACCAGCGGCACAACCGGCTTTCCCAAGGGCGCCACGCTGTCGCATCACAACATTCTCAACAACGGCTTCTTCACCGGGGAGCTGACGCGCTACACCGAGGCGGATCGGGTCTGCATCCCCGTTCCCTTCTATCACTGCTTCGGGATGGTGCTGGGCAACCTGGCCTGCACCACACACGGCTCGGCCATCGTCATCCCGGAGGCCGCGTTCGATCCTCACGCCGTGCTCGAGGCGGTCGAGGAGGAGCGCTGCACGAGCCTCTACGGCGTGCCCACCATGTTCATCGCCGAGCTCGAGCACCCGGACTTCGACACCTTCGACCTCTCGTCGTTGCGGACGGGGATCATGGCGGGGTCGCCGTGCCCCGTCGAGGTCATGAAGCAGGCCATGTCGACGATGCACATCGGCGAGGTCACGATCTGCTACGGGATGACGGAGACCTCGCCGGTGTCGACCCAGACCGGTCCCGACGACAGCGTCGACAAGCGGGTCGGCACCGTCGGACGGGTCCATCCCCACGTCGAGGTCAAGATCGTCGACCCGATCACCACCCGAACGGTGCCGCGCGACACGCCGGGGGAGCTGCTCACCCGCGGCTACTCGGTGATGATTGGCTACTGGAACGACCGCGTCCGCACCGGCGAGGCCATCGACGACCAGCGCTGGATGCACACCGGCGACCTGGCCACGATGGACGCCGACGGCTACGTGAGCATCGTCGGGCGCATCAAGGACATGATCATCCGCGGCGGGGAGAACGTCTACCCGCGTGAGATCGAGGAGTTTCTCTACGGCCACCCCGACATCAGCGACGTCCAGGTGATCGGCGTGCCCGATGTTCGCTTCGGCGAGGAGATAATGGCCTGGGTCAAGGTTCGGCCGGGGGCCGAGCTCACGGACGAGGACGTTCGGGCGTTCTGCCGGGGGCGCATCGCCCACTTCAAGGTTCCTCGGTATGTCCGTTTCGCCCCCGAGTTCCCAATGACGGTCACGGGGAAGGTCCAGAAGTTCCGCATGCGCGAGATCTCCGTCGCCGAGCTGGGAATCGAAATGGCGGGCACCGACCCGGCCTGATCGCCCACTCCCGTCCAGCGGGACGAACCGTCCCGAACTCGTACAGTGGTGGGTGGAGGAAGGGACGCCCGTGGCCGAGACACGAGCCGAGACACCTCAGTCCAACGTGCCCCGTTGGCTGGTCCGCTGGGCAGCCGTCGCCTGGCGGCTGCTGGTCATCGCCGCGACTCTGGTGGTGATCGGCTACGTGTTCACCAGGCTGCGCCTGATCATCCTGCCCATCGTGGTCGCCCTCTTCGTGTCCACGATCCTCATGCCCCCGGCCCGCTGGCTGCGCCATCACGGTTTCCCACCTCTCCTGGCCACCTGGACCGTCTTTCTCGGGTCGTTCGTGATCGTCGGCGCCCTGGTGATGGGGCTCTACACCCTCACTCAGGGCCAGTTCAACTCCCTCGGCCACGAGCTGTCCGGCGGCGTCAATCGGGCCGAGCGCTATCTGACCAATGGGCCCTTCCATTTCTCCCACAGGCAAGTCAACGACTACGTCAACCAGGCCAAGAACTTCTTCACCAAGAACCAGGGCACGATCGTCAAGGGCGCCCTGTCGGGGGCGACCATCGCTCTGGAAGTTGCAGGTGGGGCGCTGTTGACCTTCGTCCTCACCTTCTTCTTCGTGAAGGACGGTGACAGGATCAGCAGCTGGGCACTCTCGCTGTTCAAGAACCCGCACCGGGTTCAGGACATGCGGGTCCTGGGCCGCCAGACGTGGGGCACGATGGCGGCCTACGTGCGGGGAACTGCCGCCAATGGCTTCGTGAACGCGGTCCTGCTCTCGATGGCTCTGCTTGGCCTCGGCGTCCCCCTCGTGCTGCCGCTTGCCCTCCTGACGTTCGTCGGGGGCTTCCTGCCCATCGTCGGAGCCATCGTGAGCGGGGCGTTCGCCGCGCTCGTCGCCTTGGTGATCAAGGGTCCAATCGCGGCGCTGATCATCGTCGGCGTCACGATCGTCATCCACAATGTCGAGGGCTACATCGTGGGCCCCAAGGTGCTCGGCCACGAGGTGAACCTCCACCCGGTGGCGATCATCCTCGTGCTGGCGGCCGGGACCGCCCTGGGCGGGATCATCGGCGCTTTCCTCGCCGTCCCGCTGACAGCCATCCTGATCCGCGTCTACGCCCACTACCACGAGCCCCGCCAGTTGGAACCTCCGGACGAGGAGGCGGCGGCACCCGAGCCGACGCCCCAGCCCGCTCCGATCCCGCCGCCGGCAGACGGCGGGGTGCCGACCGGTCACGTCGAGGACCCGACGGGCGCACCGATGCCGGCCGACGCCGGTCGGTCCCGGACGGGGCCATTGCGCGGTGCCGGCCCCATCGACTGAGCCAGCAGGGACCGACCGCGGCAGGCGCGCTCAGGACCCCGCTTCCCGCTCCAGCTCGACGGTCGGGTCGGACGCCGTCAGCCCGACTGTCGGCCGTGGTTCCTCGCCGCGGGTGAGGCGGGGCAGGGAGAGCACACGCCGACCACGGGACCGGGGGGCGAGAGCGACCACGGAGATCGGCAGCGAGAAGCCGGGAAGAAGGACGTCGGCGGCACGGCCCTGGACGACCGAATCGGGTAGGGCCAAGCCGTCCGTGGCGGCCAGGATCTGGTCACCCTCGGCACGATCGGAGAGGCGGGCGGCCAGGTTCACGGGACTCCCGACGTAGTCGTCGCCCTCGAGCAGGATGACCTGGCCGCAGGCGATGCCCGCCCGCAGCGGAAGCCGCCCGCGTCGGGAGTGACCGGCCGAGATGGTCGCCACCGCGTCGACCAGGGGCTCGCACTCGACACCCACCAGCATGACGCCGTCACCCAGCCATTTGTCGACTCGGACCCCGACCCGCGAGGTCACGGTGCGCACCGTGTTGCGAAGCGCGATGAGCTCGGCCACCGCCTCGTCGTCGCCACGGGCGCCGACGAAATCGGTGAACCCACAGAGGTCGAGGAAGGCGAAGGATCGTTGGACGCGGGTTCCGATGAGCCGATGCTATCGGCCTGTTGGTTAACGCTTGGTAAAGGAAGCGTGATCGTGACAGAGTTCACACTCAGGTTGGCTCGCCACGGGTCGAGGAGGTTGCCGGTGGAATCCGATCCCGCCGCCCAATCGCGAAATGGCGACGAGGGTGAGGCAGCCCGGCGAGAGTTGTCCCGGCGAACGTTGCTCCGGGTGGGCGTGGCCCTGCCGGCGCTGGGAGTGCCGTTCGCCGCCGCGTGCGGCGGCGGTCAGACCAGTGCCCGGCACCGCGTCCCGGCGACCACGGCCCCCACCGACCAGGCCGCTGGGAACCCTCCCGGACCGCGGGGGCCCCGTGGCAGCGGCCAAACGGTCAGGTTTGCCTTCGGCGGTGACGTGCACTTCCCCGCCCAACGGGACACGACCGATCCGGGCGCAATCTCCCCGGTGGTGCTGGCAGACCAGCTTCGATCGGACCCGACCCACCTGCTGGCGCCCATCGCCCCGGTGCTGTCCGGCGCCGACCTGGCCATGGTCAACCTGGAGACGGCCATCACCGATCGGGGTGCGCCCGTGCCCGGCAAGAACTTCCATTTCCGTTCCCCTGCCGAGTCGTTCGTCGCCCTCAAGTCCGCCGGCGTCGACGTCGTCAACATGGCGAACAACCACGCCCTCGACTACGGGCCCGTCGGCATGGAGGACACCTTCGCCGCCATCGCCGCCTCCAAGCTTCCGGTCGTCGGGATCGGCAGCGACGCGACCGAGGCGTACGCGCCGTACCGCACGGTGATCAAAGGCCAGCGCATCGCCATCTTCGGCGCCGTCGACTGGCTCGAGCCGGGGCTCGTCTCGCAGTGGACGGCCACCGACACCCAGCCCGGCCTGGCCTTCTCGATCGACCGGGCGCGCCTCGTCGCCGCGGTGAGCGCGGTGCGACCCGAGGTCGACACGCTGGTGGCGTTCATGCACTGGGGTGTCGAGGAGACCCACTGCGCCTCGCCCGAACAGGAGACGCTGGCCCAGGCCCTGGTCGGCGCGGGCGCCGACATCGTCGTGGGGAGCCACGCCCACCGCGTGTTCGGAGCCGGTCGGGTGGGTACATCGCTGGTGGCCTACGGGCTCGGCAACTTCGTGTACTGGCGCGAGGACGGCGAATCGGGGCGCAGCGGGGTGTTGATGGTCGAGGCCACCGGCCGCCAGGTCGACGCCTACTCGTGGGTCCCAGCCCGCATCACCGACGGCGTGCCCGTCCCGGCGACCGGAGGCGCGGCGACGGCCGACCTGGCCGACTGGGAGAGCCGGCGCAGCTGCAGCGGCCTGTCGGCGTAGTGCGGACCGGCCCGGCGGCGGCGCGCCGCGACCAGCCCGCTACGAGCCGAACAGCTCCGCCGCCCGGCGGTTCATCTCGTCGTGCGAGACGTCCTCGATGTGCTGGCTCATCATCCACTGCTGGCCGAACGGGTCTCGCAAACGGCCTCCCCGCTCGCCGTAGAACTGATCCGCGAGTGGGTACATGATCTCGGCGCCGGCGGCGACGGCGCGGTCCCAGGCAACGCCGACATCTTCCCAATAGAGCGCCATGATGGCGCTGACCACCCCACCCAGGGACTCCGGGGACTTGGCCGGGGCGTCCGGCTCGGACTCCTCGGTGATCATTACCACCGAATCGCCGATGCGCACCTCGGCGTGGATCACCTCGCCGACGGGTCCGGTGAACCGCTCACCTAGCTCCTCGGCGCCGAACGCCTTGCCGTAGAACTCGATGGCTGCGGCGCCGTTGCGTACGACCAGCCGAGGGGTGACGGAACGAAGGTGCTCAGGGACAGGATTTACCGGTGCCATGGGGCTCCTTTGTCGCAGTCCACGCATCTTTGCAGCTCGCCCGCGCACGGCGCCGGTGGTCACGGCGGACGCACGGCGAGCTCACACCGCCCGGCTACAGGGTCAGCCGACCTTCTGGAGGCGGCGTGACGTCACGCCAACAGCAATCGGTACTCGCTGGGCAGCTGGACGGTGAGGTCGAGGAACTCCTGGGTCGGGATGGCATGGCTCAGCGTGGCGAGCACGGCGCGTGCGTGGTCCTCCGCCTGGTCGTGCGTCACCGCCTCACGTCTCGCCACTCGCTCCACGAACTCCGCTGCCGACATCGGCTGCGGGTTGCCGAGGCTGTGGGACCTACCTCGCTTCAAGGGAGGGTGTAGCTCGACAGGGAGTTGTGCGGTGAGGTGATCGACGTCCCCGCCGGCGATTCGCTCGCCGAGCGTCTCCAGTACGGCTTCCGTGGCTCGCTGAGCGCTGTTCGCATCGAGGCCCGTACGGGCCGAGACCTGGCTGAGGAAGGCGTCGATCGGCAGGATCTCCGATCGGCGTCCACGAGGGAGCACCAGTGCGAAGTCTTTGGATAGTTGGTTGGCGACGTGAGCGAAGTGGGCTGCGTCCACCGCCCGCGCCAGGGCGGCGAAGACGACCCTGGAATGGCGCTCGGCCGTGGCGATATCCGTCCCTTCACGTTCAGCCACGCGACGGAGGAACTCGTCGACGTCGAAAGCCTCGGCCGGGGTCGGGCTGGCCAGCCATGGGCCCAGCTCAGGGGGCAGCTGATCGACGAGGTGGCGGGTCTCGGCGGCAGACACCCGTTCGGCGAGTGTCTCCAGGGTGGCCCGAGTCGCCCGCTCCGCCTCCTCCCTCCCCGTAGCGACCTGCTCCACGATGCCGATGAACTCGTCGTAGTCCATGATTCTCCTTTGACCAACCTGACCACGGCTATACGACGCCAACGTCAGGCCCGACAGCCGCTGTTCAATCGACGGTCTCCACCTAGCTCGGCAGGTGGGGGTGTGCAACTACACCCAGCGGCCGGCTTCGGACCCTGCTTCGGATCCCGTTGTTGGGGACCGGCGCGCACCGGGCCACCAGGGCGTCGGCGGCTTCTGACTCTGACCTGCGGAGGGAGAGGGATTCGAACCCCCGGGGACTTGCATCCCAAGGCTTTTCAAGAGCCTCGCATTCGGCCGCTCTGCCATCCCTCCCACGAGCTGGGTTCAGGGTACCGGCCCGATCTGGCCGCGAAGCGAAGCGATCCACTCGTCGGCTGAGCGCCAGGCCGCCTCGGCATCGCGGCGCCGAGCGGGCCCGTGCTCACCGGCGGCGGGGTACGAGCCCAGGAACTTCACCCCGGCGAGCTGGGCGTGGAGGTCGCGCAGGCAATCGGCCACGACCTCGTCGTCGACGTGCCCTTCCAGGTCGATGATGAAGCAGTAGTCGCCGAGGGCCCGCTTCGTCGGCCGCGACTCGAGCTTGGTGAGGTTGAGGTTGCGGGCCGCGAACTGACCGAGGATGGCATGCAGGTTCCCCGGACGGTCGGCCTGCTGGTAGCACACGATGCTGGTGCGGTCGTGGCCCGTCGGCGCAGGGATCCCCGACCGGGCCACGACGACGAAGCGGGTCTGGTTGTCCTGGTGGTCCTCGACGTCGGAAGCCAGCACCTCCAGCCCGTACAGCTTGGCGGACAGAGCGGGAGCCAGCGCCGCGGTCGTCGGCGACCGACCCTCCCCGACCTGACGGGCCGCGTCTGCGGTCGAGTTCGCCGCCACGACTTCGGCGCCCGGAAGCACCTGGGCGAGAAAGCCGCGACACTGCGCCGAGGCGTGGGGAAAGGACACGACCCGGGTGATGTCGCTCGTCCGGGCGCCCGGCGCGGCCACGAGGTTCACGTGAACGTCGAGCACGATCTCGCGCTGGATGAGCAGGTCGGTGTCGAAGACCAGGCTGTCGAGCGTGGCCGTGACGGTGCCCTCGATCGAGTTCTCGATGGGGACGAGGCCGAGGTCGACGTGGCCGGAGCTCGTGGCCGTGAGCACGTCCGTCAGCGGCGCTACCGGCACCAGCTCGAGCTGGGCGAGGTCAGCCTGGCTGAGCAGCGCCTCCTCCGTGAACGTGCCCGGCGGCCCCAGGAACGCGACCCTGGTCACCGGCCGGTACCAGCGCGCGTCCGGGTGGCCTGCCTCAGGGCACAGCCGATCCAGGAGGCCTGGGCTGGGGCAGAGCGAGCAGAAAGGTGCACTCCCGGGCAGGATAGTGACGACCAGTCATGGACGAGAACGCGATTCGCCAGCTCCTCGAGGACATCCGCTCGGGATCCCTCGATCCCGACGACGCCGTGGCCCGGCTGCGGCGCCTGCCCTTCGCCGATATCGGCTTCGCGCGGGTCGACCACCACCGCCCGCTCCGCCAGGGTCTGCTCGAGGCGGTCTACGGGCCGGGCAAGACAGCCGACCAGTGCGCCGCCATCGTCACCGAGCTGCTCGCCGAGCCGGCTGGACAGCCGGTGCTGCTGACCCGGGCCGAGCCCGAACAGGCCGCGGCGGCGATGACCCGCAACCCGGGCGGGCGCCGCACCCTCACCGGTCAGGCCGGCACCCGAGGGACGGAGCGAGCCGGCCCCGATCTGAGCCTTGTCGCTTGGCGGCCGGCGTCCGAACGGCCTGGGCGGGTGCTGGTGGTCACCGCCGGCACGGCCGATCTGCCCGTGGCCGAGGAGTGCGACGCCACGCTGGCCGCCCTCGGGCTTCGGCCCGAGCTGCTGACGGACTGCGGCGTTGCCGGCATCCACCGTCTGCTCGTCAGCGCCGACGATCTGGCCGAGGCCGACGCCGTGGTCGTGGTGGCGGGTATGGAGGGAGCGCTCGCCAGCCTCGTCGCCGGCGTGACGCCTGCCCCCGTGGTGGCCGTCCCCACGAGCACCGGCTACGGCGCCGCCTTCGAGGGCATCGCCGCCCTGCTGTCAATGCTCTCGTCCTGCGCCGCCGGGGTCACCGTCGTCGGGATCGACAACGGGTTCGGCGCCGCCTGCGCCGTCAGTCGCCTCCTCGGATGAGCACCGGCTCGGGGCCGTCCGCAGCCGAGAGCGCGGGCGTCCCGGTGACCGCACCCTCGACGACCGCGTGGTTCCACTGCTTCGCCGGTATCGCCGGCGACATGGCGCTGGGCAGCCTTCTCGACGCCGGGGCCGACCTCGATGCCGTGGCGGGCATGGTCAAGCGGCTGCCGCTCAGAGGCTGGACACTCGAGGCCGAGCCCGTCCTGCGAGGCGGGATCGCGGCCACTCGGGCCGTCGTGCGGGTGACCGAGGACAGCGTGGTGCGCACCCATTCCCACATCGTGGGGCTGATCGAGGAGGCCAGGCTTCCCGAACGGGCCCGGCGGCGGGCGCTGGCCGCGTTCGGTGCGCTGGCCCGGGCCGAGGGAGCCCTCCACCGCCGCCCGCCGTCCCAGATCCACTTCCACGAGGTCGGGGGCCACGACGCCATCGTCGACATCGTGGGGACCAGCGCGGCGCTCGAGGTGCTCGACGTCGACCTCGTCACCGCCAGTCCCGTGGCCACGGGGACCGGCGTGGTCCGCACCGCTCACGGGATCCTCCCCAACCCGGCCCCGGCGGTGGTGGAGCTGCTCCGCGGGGTGCCGACCCAGGGGCGGGACATCAACGTGGAGCTCACCACGCCCTCGGGTGCGGCCATCCTGGCCGCCACGGCCAGCGGGTACGGGCCTCTCCCGACGATGACGATCACGGCCACTGGGTTCGGAGCCGGGCAGCGAGACCTCGAGCAGCTCCCCAACTGCACCCAGGTCGTGCTCGGGACTCTGTTGGAAGCTGAGTCGTCGGTCCCCGGACAGCCGGTGACGCTGCTCGAGGTCAACGTGGACGACGCGACCGGCGAGACGCTGGCCCACGCGGTAGCTGCGCTCATGGCGGCGGGAGCCCACGACGCCTGGCTCACCCCCGTGATCATGAAGAAGGGTCGGCCCGGACACACCGTGAGTGTCCTCGCCGACACCGCCCTGGCGCGATCACTGTCGGATGTCCTCCGGGCCGAGACGGGCTCTCTTGGCGTACGAGGCCAGGTCCTCGAGCGGTGGCCGGCCAGCCGGTCGGTACAGGAGGTCGACATCGAGGGCATGCCCGTGCGGGTCAAGGTCAGCCCGGGGCGGGTCAAGGTCGAGCACGACGATGCTGCCCGCGCCGCTCGCCGTAGCGG
This sequence comes from Acidimicrobiales bacterium, assembly GCA_036270875.1. NCBI lineage: Bacteria > Bacillati > Actinomycetota > Acidimicrobiia > Acidimicrobiales > Acidimicrobiales bacterium. Next base: position 5,960 of record DATBBR010000004.1, on the reverse strand, counting down.
CCTCCCCCTGCGCGAGGTGCTGTGGCGAGCAGAGACGGCATGGCGCCGGCGCACCAACGACGACGACTCCCCCGGCGCCTCCTGATCAACCCGCGACGGCCAGGGGCATCGTCTGCCGGTCGTCGGCGGGAGTGGGGTCGCCGTTGAGGGGGCCGACGGTGACCGTGAGGACATAGAGCGTCCGCGGGCTGAGCGACAGGCCGCCGAGATCGACGGCACGGCGTTGGCCGGGATCGAGGTCGACGACGGTGCGGACGGACTGGGTCTGGCCCCCCGCGAGGGTGACGACGACCGGCACGCCGTGCTCGGTCGCGTTACCGGTGTTGGCGACCACCACCCCCACCGACAGCTGTCTGGTGAGCCCGAGCACGGCGACCGTGCCCATGTAGGAGGTTGGTGCGGGCTGGGTCGACACCAGCACCAGGGCGACGTCGTGGCGGACGGCCAGCGACGGAGACAGCCGCAGGCCGAGCACGTAGAGACTCAGCGCCGGCGCGGCCCAGTCGGCCTGGTTCAGCACCCATCGGTACTCGGGCACGCTGATCGACGCCGCCTGGGATCGCGACAGCGCCCGCAGGAAGCTGCCGTAGAGGCCGTCGGCGGCGATGAGCTCCTGGCCGGCTCGAGCCAGCTGCGTCTGGGCCTGATCGCTCGGCGCCCCGGACAACGCGGCCTGGAGCCCGTCCCGCAGCGACACCGTGGCCTGAGAACGCATCTTCAACGCCTGGTTGAGGTGGCCGCCGGCCGACCCCAGCGATCCGGGTGAACCGATCAGGGCCACCTGGCGCTGGACACCGGCGGACGCACCCACGAGATCGTTCAGCCGCTGGGACAGCGTCGTACGGTCCAGCGACGCCGCGTTGGCCCGCACGTCGCGCACCACGGCCCCCTGGTCGGCCGAGAGCTGGAGCTGCGGGCGGACGATGTCCAGGTACGACTGCTGGTCGGGGCTCGATTGGGACCCGGGCAGGGCCAGCACCACGATCACGACCACCGCCACGACCGACCCGACGATGACCAACACGGGCGGACGACGACGGCGAAAAGCCATCGGCGCCGACCATAGCCCTCGGCGGCCGGAGGGGCGGGGCGCCCACCAGCGGGAGCAACCGGCCAGCGGGAGCAACTGGAGGGAGCGACCGGAGACGCCGTCGCCGCTCGTGGGCGAGGGGGGACTTGAACCCCCACGTCCTTTCGGACACAGGAACCTGAATCCTGCGCGTCTGCCAATTCCGCCACTCGCCCGGAGTGAAGCGTCGGACACCTTAGTCGACCCTCTCGACCAGGAAGGATGGCCCGGACTCGGTACGATGGGCCGACCATCCGCGTGGGCCTCGGGCACCGAGGCCCCTCTTCCTGACCCCCGACCACGGGTAGGTAGGCTGGCTCGAGCATGGGACTCCAGCAGTTTGAGCAGCGACTCGAGCGCCTCGTCGAGGGAGCGTTCGCAAAGGCCTTTCGCAGCGGCCTGCAGCCGGTCGAGATCGCGCGCCGCCTGACCCGCGAGATGGACCTCCATCGCACGGTCGGCCCCCGCGGCGTGATCGCACCCAACGTGTTCGAGGTGGCCCTGGCGCCGAGCGACCTCGAGCGCTTCGACTCGTTCGCCGACGCCTTGGTCGGCGAGCTCGCCGACGCCGCGCGCGAGCACGCCCGCACCGAGCGCTACAACTTCGTGGGTCCCGTCGAGGTGGCCTTGAAGCCGGACGACAACCTCAATCCCGGCTCCTGCGTGATCACCAGCGAGGTCAAGGGCGGCCCCGGCGGTGGCCCCACCGTGAGCCTGGTCCTCCCCGACGGCCGCCGCGTCACCATGGACGAAGGTCCCCTCACCATCGGGCGACTTCCTGAGTCCAGCGTGGTGGTGGAGGACACGAATGTGAGCCGACGCCACGCTGAGGTGCGCCGGGACGGGCCCGACGTGGTCGTCGTCGACCTCGGATCGACGAACGGGACCCGCGTCAACGGCGCCCAGGTGCGCACCCGGCGGCTCAACGACGGTGACGAGATCACGGTGGGCAGAACGAGCCTTCGATTCGAGGTGCGGTAGTGCGCCGACGCGCACCTGCCCGGGTCAGGCCCCGGACCCCTGCCCGCCCGGCCGGCGGGCCAGGACGCCCCCGGCCCCATCTGACCCCGACGGACGGCTGTCGCACCGGTGTCTGATTCGCTCCTCACGATCCTCAAGTTCTTCCTGATCGCGCTGCTCTGGCTCTTCTTCCTGCGCGTGCTGCGAGCCGTGTGGTCCGAGCTCAAACGGCCGCCCGTGGTGACCGTCATCGACGAGCCCCGACAGCGACGGAGCCGCCGCAGGGACGCTCCGCCCCCCCAGGGTCCTGCTTCCCCGACCGGGGCGATGCCCGCCGGCGACGGGCGGGGCAACGGGCAGGTCATGCGGCTCAGGGTGCTCGAGCCCGCCGAAGGGCGGGGTCGGACGTTCGAGCTCGGGGAGGAGGTGACCGTCGGTCGCGCCTCGGGCTGCGGGGTGGCCCTGAACGACGCGTTCACCTCCCAGCTGCACGCCCGAGTCTTCCGTCGCAACGGCGAGACGTGGATCGAGGACCTCGGCTCGACCAACGGGACCTTCGTGAACGCCAAGAAGCTCGGCTCGCCCGTGCTCCTCCACCCTGGTGACCGGCTCCAGGTCGGACGCACCGTCCTCGAGGTCGGTCCGTGATCCGGCTGCGCTCCGGCTCGGCCACCGACGTCGGGCTCGTCCGCACGGCCAACCAGGACCGAGCCTTGGAGAGCGACGGGCTGTTCGCGGTGGCCGACGGGATGGGCGGCCACGTCGGCGGGGAGACGGCGGCCCAGACGGCGATCGACGCTTTCCGCGCCACCTTCGCCGGCCACCAGTCAGCCGACGCCATGGCCGACGCCGTGCGCCGGGCCAACCTCGCCGTGTGGGAGGCATCTCGGGCCCAGACCGAACTTCGGGGCATGGGGACGACGCTCACGGCAGTGGCGCTCGTGACCACCGACGGGACCGACGACCTGACCGTCGTGAACGTGGGCGACTCCCGCGCCTACCTGTACCACGACGGCGAGCTCAGCCAGCTGACCGCCGATCACAGCCTGGTGGAGGAGATGGTGCGCAGCGGCGAGCTCACCGCCGAAGAGGCCTCCGTGCATCCCCAGCGCCACATCCTCACACGCGCACTCGGGATCGAGCCCGACGTTGAGGTCGACGTCTGGCACGTGCCCCCGCATGTCGGTGACCGGGTCCTGCTCTGCAGCGACGGGCTCATCAACGAGGTGGGCGACGACGAGATCGCCACGATCCTCGGTCAGCACCCCGATCCCAACGAGGCGGCCCAGGCCCTGGTACAGGAGGCTCGAGACGCCGGCGGTAACGACAACATCACGGTCGTGATCGTCGACGTCGTCGACGATCGAGACGGTCCGGGCCCGGCCGGCGATCTCGTCGCCAGCGCCGTGGGCGCCACGGCCGCACAGCCGGCTATCGAAGGTGACCGGGCGGGAGCCGACGGCGCCGCGCTGACGGCGGCTCGCGGCCCGCAGCCGGGCGCCGCCGACGACCCCAACCCCACCCCGACCCACGACTCGGTCGTCGTGGTCCCCGGCGCCCCCGGTAGGACAACCGCACCCGCTGAGGCGCCAGGGGGCCGGGTGAGGGTCCGCGGCCGGTCGCCCCGTGTCACCCTCAGGGTCGTGGCTTTCCTCGCCGTGTTGATCATGATCCTCGCCGGGATCAGCGCCGCCGTGTGGTGGTTCGGCGAGCGCTCCTACTTCGTCGGCCTCCAGGGCAACCAGGTGGCCATCTTCAAGGGCCGCCCCGGGGGGTTGCTGTGGATCCAGCCCTCACTCAGCCAGCGCACGGCACTGACCACCTGCACCGTGCTGCCATCTCGGGTCCCGACCCTACGGGCCGGCCAGGAGGAGCCCAACCTCGCCGCCAGCCAGCAATACGTGAGCAACCTCACCCAGGAGGCCAAGTCGCTCCCTGGTGGGGTGGCCCCCGGCTGCCCGCCGCCTCCGGCCACGACGGCACCACCTCCCTCGGCGCCGACTCCGTGAGCCGAGTCCCGAGCCCGGCCCCGACCCACGCGCGCACGGTGGGACTGTTGGGTCTGGTCGACAACACGGAGCACACCTTCTGATGAACCGTCAGATCAAGCTCCTGGGACTGGGCCTCGGGGTTCTCTTCATCGTGCTGTTCCTCCAGCTCAACAACCTCCAGGTCCTCCAGGCGTCCAAGCTCTCCAACGCCTCGGGCAACATCCGCAAGGTGCTGGACGACTTCAGCCGGCCCCGCGGGGTCATCCAGACCTCCGACGGGGTGGTACTGGCCAAGTCCACCCCCACCAACGACCTCTACAAGTTCCAACGGCAGTACCCCCAGGGTCCGCTGTTCTCCCAGATCACCGGCTACTTCTCATTTATCTTCGGATCGAGCGGGGTAGAGCAGACCTACAGCTCCCAGCTCGCCGGACGCACGGTGCCCCTGCAGCATCTGGGCGACCTGCTCACCACGAGGACCCAGACAGAGGACCTCACCCTCACGATCTCGAACCAGCTTCAGCAGGCCGTGGCCAACGCCATCGGCCAGCGCTCCGCGTCGGTCGTGGTCCTGAACCCGACCAACGGCTCGGTGCTCGCCATGTACAGCAACCCCACCTACGACCCCAACCCATTGTCCTCCCACGACCAGAACACCCAGCGCAACGCCTGGAACCTGTACCAGCTGGATCCCACCCAGCCCATGCTCGCCCGCGCCTACCGGCGGGGCTACGCCCCCGGGTCGACCTTCAAGGTCGTCACCGCGTCGGCCACCTTGGACCGTGACCCGGTGCTGGCCACCAAGAACTACCCCCAGGCGAGCTCGATCCCGCTGCCGCAGACGAACCAGACGCTGTCCAACTTCGGCCACGAGACGTGTGGGGGGACGCTGCCCGACCTGCTGAAGTTCTCCTGCGACACGGGTTTCGGGCAGATGGGCCTCGATCTCGGGCCGGACAACCTGTCGGCCGAGGCCCAGGCCTTCGGCTTCGACAAGGTCCCGCCACTCGATCTGCACGCCGTGGCCTCGACGTTCCCGCCGGCCTCCTCCTTCGCCCAGAACAAGCCGGGGCTGGCCTACTCGGCCATCGGTCAGCAGAACGTCTCCGCCACCGCCCTCCAGATGGGACTCGTCGCCTCGGGCATCGCCAACGGCGGCGTGATCATGACGCCGCACGTGATGAGCGAGCTCCGTGACAACCAGGGTCGGCAGGTGCAGTCGTTCGGGGCGAAGCCCTGGCAGCAGGCGACATCGCAATCCACGGCGGGCAGTATCCGGGACATGATGGTCGGCGTGGTCAACGGCGGCACGGCCACCGCGGTCGCGCTTCCGGGCGTGCAGGTGGCGGCCAAGACGGGCACGGCCCAGACCAGCACCGGATCGGGCAACAACAACTGGCTCATCGGCTTCGCCCCCGCCAACAACCCCACGGTGGCCGTGGCCGTGGTCGTGCCGGCCCAGGCCGGGCTGGGCTCGGACACCACCGGTGCCCAGATCGCCGGGCCCATCTTCAAGACCGTGCTCCAGGCCGCGCTGGCATCGCCGCAGGCGGGCGGGACGGCTGCTCCGCAGCCCGGCGGGACGGCTCCGTGACCTCGCAGTCGCCGCCCATCTACAGCGAGCGCTACGAGCTCGTCCGCCGCATCGCGAGGGGCGGGATGGCCGAGGTCTTCCTCGCCCACGACCTGCTGCTGGACCGTCCCGTGGCCCTGAAGGTCCTCTTCCCCGAGCTGTCCGTGGACCCGTCGTTCGTGGAGCGCTTCCGTCGGGAGGCCCAGGCGGCGGCCAACCTCAGCCACCCCAACATCGTGTCGGTCTTCGACTGGGGGGAGGCCGACGGCACCTACTTCATCGTCATGGAGTACGTCGACGGGCGACCGCTCTCGAGCCTGATCTACAACGAGGGCCGGCTGCCGGTTGGCCGGGCCGCCGCCATCGG
>DATBBR010000003.1 GCA_036270875.1 Acidimicrobiales bacterium | reverse complement strand
CACCAGTCGCGACAACATGGCCGGCCGTTGCTACGAGTGCCACCAGCGCAAGACCGAGCAGGACCGCCAGGCGGGACTACTGGGCGGTGGCGGAGGTGGGAGGGAGCCGCCGTGAGCAGCCGTCGCCGGCGGGACGATGAGGGTGACCGAGGGGACTTGAACCCCCGACCTCCAGGGCCACAACCTGGCGCTCTAACCAACTGAGCTACGGCCACCGTGCGGAGCCAGCATGGCACAGCCTATGGGGGCCATCGGCGGGCATGGCCAGCCGTGGCAACCATCGACGACCAGCCAGGCGGAGCCGGGAAAGGCAGAGCGTTAGCATCTCCGCGGCATGGGGTCAGCTGGGGACGACGCACGCAATGAGGTGGCGCCGGCGGCGAGAGGGCAGGATGTGCACGCGCAGGTGCTGCACCAGATGGGCGTGCACGGCAACCGGATCTACCTCGGCGCGGGAGCGCACGGTTGGGCCTTGGCGGCGCGGGGGTCGGGGGCGCTCGTGCTGGGTCCGCCCCGTTCGGGCAAGACCACGGCGATCGTCGTTCCAGCCATCCTGGCTGCCAACGGCGCGGTCGTGTCGACGTCGACCAAGCTCGACGTGCTCAATGCGACAGCAGCGGCTCGGGGGCGGCTGGGCACGTGCTGGGTATTCTACCCGTCGGGACAGGTGGCGGTGCCGCCGGGGCTGACCCTGCTGCACTGGTCGCCGGTCGAGGGTTCGCGCCGGTGGGACGGGGCTCTGGTGATGGCGCGAGCCATGTTGGGGGCCTCCCGGCCGGGGGGCATCGCCGACGCGTCCCACTGGGTGGAGCGGGCCGAGACTCTCCTCGCGCCGTTGCTGCACGCGGCGGCGCTCGGTGGAAGGGCGATGGACTTCGTGTTCAGGGCCGTTCACCGCGCCGAGCTCGATGGTGCGGCGACGATCCTGGCGGCCAATGACGCCGAGATCGCCCTCGACGTCCTGGAGCGCATCGCCACCACGGAGGCACGCGAGCGGAGCAGCATCGTCTCCACGGCGGCGGGCGCGCTGGCCGCCTATCGGTCGCCGGCGGCGCTGGCCCAGGCCGGCTCGCCGAACTTCGATCCCGCCCTGTTTCCGACCAGCCTCGACACCATCTACGTGTGCGCGCCGGCGCGCCAGCAGGCGCTGGTCGCGCCCATCGTCGTCGGGCTCATCGAGGAGATCCGCTCGGCCACCTACGCCCACGCCGCGCACGAGCTCACGAAGGGAGGCGCGCTCGACCCGCCCGTGCTGTTGGCGCTGGATGAGGTCGCCAACGTGGCGCCCCTGCCCGACCTGGCCGAGATCGTGTCGGAGGGAGCGAGCCAAGGCCTGCTCACCCTCGCCTGCCTCCAGGATCTGTCCCAGGCGAGAGCGCGTTGGGGGCAGGCGGCGGATGGGTTCATGTCGTTGTTCGGGACGAAGGTGATCCTGCCGGGGGTCGGGGATCTCCGCACGCTCGAGCTCGTCTCCGTCCTGGCCGGCGAGGCGGATGTCGCGGTGCGGTCGGTATCGAAGAGCCCGTGGCGGCCGAGGACACGCGCCCCCCGCTCCAGCGTCACCACATCGACGAGGCGACAGCGACGGCTGCCCGTCGACTCGGTCGCCCAGGGTCGTGTCGGCCACGCCCTCGTCATCGACGGGCCCAAGTCTCCGGGATGGATGCAGCTCACGCCGTGGTACGCGACGCAACCGTGGTCAGAGATCGGGACCGGTGACCATGGTGGTCAGCTCGGGAAGTAGCGCGCGCCCGAGGAGGGATCGCCCTCGCTCTGGACACGGCCCGTCTCGACCAGGTGCAGGAGGTGGGCGTAGGTCGAACGGGACGCCGCGGGATGAAGCTCGGGCGCGACCTCGGCGTAGATGACCGGGACCATCGCCTCGATCGTGTTCCGCCCCGACGCCATGCAGTCCATGATCTGGTCCTCGCGGTGCTGCCGATGGGCGATGAAGGCCCGAACCAGCGGCCTCGGGTCGCGCACCGGAGGGCCGTGAGTAGGCCAGTAGAGCTCGTCGTCGCGCGTCAGCAGGAGCTCGAGGCTGCGGAGGTAGTCGCCCATGTTGCCCTCGGGGGGCGAGACCACGCTCGTCGACCAGCCCATCACGTGATCGCCGGTGAACAGCCCTCGCTCCTCGAGGAGGGCGTAACAGACGTGGTTCGAGATGTGCCCGGGTGTGGCGAGACACTCGATCGTCCACCCGGTCCCGTGGATGATGTCACCGTGGTGCACGGTCACGTCGGGCACGTAATCCGTATCGCCCGCCTCCTCGAACCCCTCGGCGCCGCCGACCGGATGGGGACCCCAGCCGTAGGTGGGGGCGCCGGTCTGCTCCTGGAGGAGACGCGCTGCGGGTGAGTGGTCACGGTGGGTGTGGGTCACGAGGATGTGGCTCACGGTGGCGCCGCCGAGCGCGGCCATGATGGCGGCCACGTGGTCTGCTAGCTCGGGACCCGGATCGACGATGGCCACACCCTCGTCGCCGACGAGGTGGGTGCCGGTGCCGGTGAACGTGAACTGGTTCGGGTTGTTGGCTACCACTCGGCGGACGAGCGGAGAGACCTGGTCGGGCACGCCGTAGGCGAACTCGATGTGCCGGTTCAGCGGGAGTGCCGGCGGCGCTCGCCTCAACTTCCCCGCCAACCCCCACCCGACTGCGTGCCCGCCATCTCATCGGGCCGCCCTCCCGGGCCGGCGGTGGAATGGGGCGGGCGACGAGCCGGCCGAGACTGTCCGCCGGCGACGCGACCCGAGCGGGCGATCGACTCGGGGCTGTCGCCGAGATAGGAGGAGATCACACCCGGGTCGCTCAGCACGGCACCCGGCTCGCCAGCGGCGATGATCCCGCCGAGGTGCATGCACACCAGGCGGTCGGAGATGGACGAGACGAGCGGCACGTCGTGCTCGATGATGACAAACGCGGCACCTGTCTGCTCCCGGACCTGCAGGAGCAGCTCGCCGAGCGCCTCCGTCTCGCGCTGGGCGATGCCCGACGAGGGCTCGTCCAGCAGCAGCACCGACGGCTCGTGGGCCAGGGCGCAGGCGAGCTCGACCACCCGGCGGGTCCCGGTCGACAGCTCGGACACGAAGGCATCTCTGTAGCGGCTGAGCCCCATGGACTCGATCAGCTCGTCGACCCGCTCGGCCACCGCCGTCTCGGAGTCGACCACCGCCCCGATCCGGAGGGCACAGGCCACCGGATCGCCCACCGCGACGGGGCGCTCGCGCGCCACGGCCAGGGTCTCTGCCACCGTCAGGGACGGGAAGAGCCGGGCGTCCTGGAACATTCGCCCGAGACCTCGCTCGGCCCGCCCCGCGGGGTCCAGGTCGGTCAGGTCCTCACCGGCGAGGTAGATGCGGCCGGCGTCGGCGACGGTGAAGCCCGAGCACAGGTCGAACAGGGTCGTCTTGCCGGCTCCGTTGGACCCGATGATGCCGAGGATCTCGCCCTGGGTCAGGTAGAGGTCCACCCCCGAGACGGCGCTCACCCCTCCGTAGGCCTTGGCCATGCCCGCAACTTCCAGCGCTGCGGGCGGCACCTCGTCCGGGCCGGCGGCCTCCTCCCCCTCCGGGGGCGTCCGACGCGGTCGGCGGTCTGCGCTGACCTGGCCCAGGAACACCGAGCGCAGCAGGTCCGGGCGCTCGGTGAGCTCCGCCGTCGCACCGGCGAAGCGGACCTGGCCCCGCTCCATGAAGGCCGCTCGCTCGGCGAGGGACGTGGCCAGGTTCACCGACTGCTCGACCAGCACGATGGTGGTGCCGGACTCGGCGATCGCACGCACCACGCCGAGCAGCGTCGAGACCACGCTCGGGGCCAGCCCGAGGGACAGCTCGTCGATCATGATGAGCCGGGGCCGGCAGAAGAGCACCTGGGCCAGCGTCAACATCTGCTGCTCGCCGCCCGAGAGCGAGGAGGCCTTGGCCGAGAGCCGCTCGCCGAGCACGGGGAACAGCTCGAGCACCCGCCACGTCGTCTCGTCCATGAAGGCGCGGTCGCGCCGGGTGAGCCAGCCGGCCAGGCGCAGGTTCTCGGCCACGGTGAGGGAGGCGAACACCCCTCGTCCGCCGGGCACGCACACCAGGCCGGCCTTGACTCGCTGCACCGGATCGGCCTTGGTCACGTCGGCCCCGTCGAAGATGACGCGCCCCGACGAGGGACGCAGCAGCCCCGCGGCCACCCGGAGGATGGTGGACTTGCCGGCCCCGTTGGTGCCGAGCAGGGCCAGCACCTCGCCTTCGGCCACGGCCAGGTCCACGCCGAAGAGGACCTGGACCTGGCCGTAGGCGGCGTCGATGCCGGTGCAGGTGAGGAGCGCCGCACCCGGCAGCTGACCGGACCGACCGGGGACGCCGCCGGGGGACTCCCGCCGGGTGTCTTCAGCCCGGGCGCCGACCGCGCCGCCATCCGCGGCCATCGAGGCGATGGCACCGGGCTCCGCGTGGTCGGCTGTCCCATCGGGCGCCGTCCCGTCGCGAGGCTCGAAGGCCGCGGTCTCGGCCAGGCTGGGCACCGACAGGCCCTTGGACCGGGCCAGGGCCCGCAGGGCCCGGTCCCGCAGCCCGTACACCACCTCGCCGAGCCCACCGGGGGCCATCATCAACAGCCCGAGCAGCCCGGTCCCGGTGGCGAACAGCTGCGCGCCGCCGCGGAGGTAGGCCTGCACCCCCTCCACGTAGATCGCGCCCAGCAGTGCCCCCGGCAGCGATCCCAGCCCGCCGATGACCACCATGGTGAACACCTGCAGGCTGGCGAGCGGGTTGAAGCCCGAGAAGGGCACGCCCCGCAGGCCCACCACATAGAGACCGCCGGCCACGCCGGCCAATGCTCCCGAGAAGGCGAACGCCGTGAGCTTGGCTCGCACCGCGCTGATGGAGAAGGCGGCCGCGCCGCGCGCGTTGTCGCGCACCGCCACCACCACCCGACCGGCCCGGGTGCGGCGAAAGTTTCGGGCCAACAGGCAGCACACCACCAGCGCCCCGAGGCAGAAGTAGTAGAAGACCCGGGTCGAGTCGAGGTCGAAGCGGTCCAGCACCAGTGGTCGGGCCAGCTGGGCCGGGGTGAGGGACGGGAAGTACGCCGAGTTCAACAGGTAGGTCGACACGGGCACGGCGAAGGCCAGCGTGGTCACCGCCAGGAACAGCCCCGGGATGCGCAGCGCGGGTATGCCGACAGCCACGGCGACGCCCGCCCCCACCATGGCGGCGACGAGGAGCGCGACGAAGAAGTCGGCGTGGGCGTGGACCAGCAGCGTGGCTGTCGCCGCTGCCCCCACGCCGGCGAAGGCGAACTGGCCCAGGCTGATCTGGCCGGCCCAGCCCGTCAGCACGACGAGGGACACAGCGAGGATCCCGTAGATGGCGATGTAGGTCGCCAACGTGAGGCGGGCCTGCGACAACGCGAGGGGCACGACGAGGGCCACCACGGCGAGCGCCAGCCAGCCGAAGACACGCGCGCTGCGTACCTCCGGCAGCCGGGCCAGGGCCGCGGGAATGGCCCGCACCTCCTTGACGGCCACGTAGCCGCCGAGACCCGAGTCGTCGGTGCGGGTGACCCGACGGCGCTGGGCGAGCAGGGCGATGAGCACCATGGCGAAGAGGGCCACGTCGACCGTCGACGACCGGGGATAGCTCCAGAACACCGCCTGCTGGAAGACGCCGATGCCCAAGCTGGCTCCGACGGCCACGGGCAGGCTCTCCATGCGGGCGATGACCGCCGCCGCCAGCGGGGCGAGCAGCGACTCGGGGCCCGCCACGACGCCCAGGTTGGGGCCGAGGATGGGCGCGGACAACATCGCGCCCAGGCCCGACAGCCCGGCCGCCATCACCCAGGTGATGCGCGAGAGGCGTCGGACCGGGATGCCCAGCAGGAGGGCCCGCTCGTTCGAGTCGGCGGCGCCGCGCACGGCGATGCCCAGGTCGGAGCGGGAGAAGAACCAGGCCAGCCCGAGCAGGGCCACGGGCACCACGCACATGGCCACGACGTGGTCGCCGCTGAACACGAGAGGCCCCACCCGAAAGGTGAACCGGAACGGGGTCTTGAAGGTGGTGAGCGGCTGCAGGTGGGCGAAGACCGTGGGCAGGCCGATCTCGGCCGACCCCAGCACCTGGGCCAGGCCGATGGTGGCGACGGTGAGGATGAGCCGTGGCGCGGTGAAGAACTTCCGGACCACGGTGGCGTCGATCAGCGCCCCGGTGAGCACCGCCGCCAGGAGGCCCACGGGCAGGGCGGCGAAGTACGGCAGACGCCAGCCAGCCACCATCACGACAGCCACCGCCGCGGCCAGGCCGCCGATCTCGGCCTGGGCGAAGTTGATGATCCGGCTCGATCGGTACACCAGCACCAGGCCCATGGCGGTGAGCGAGCTCAGCCCGCCCAGCACCAGCCCGAGCAGCACCACGCCCACCGGCAGGCCGCCGGGCAGCAGCGTGGAGGCCAGGGTCCAGACCAGCGCCACCAGGCCGGTGACGGCTGCCCAGCGCCCGACGCGCGACTCGGCATCCCGGCGGGCCTCGGGGTCCGAGGCCAGACCCGTCAGCCCGCCGAGCAGACCCGGTGGCAGGCTCACGGGATCCGCGCGACCCGACCGGACGCCGGGGTCGGGGTGGCGGCGTGCGCTGGCGGGGGAGGAGCGCCCGTGGTGCTGGGAGGGCTCGGCGCCGCGTTGGGGAGGGCCCCGCCCGCCGCACCCTGACACCCGGTGTCGAGGCCGGTGGCGGGCAGGAGCGGCAGGGCATTCGGCGGGATCAGGGGGATCACCGAGGACAACGCCACCGGGAGGCCGGGAAGGGGAACCGGCAACACCGGGAGCGGTGGCAGCGGCGGCAGCGGCGCCGGCAGGCCCGGCTCCCCGGGCTGGCTCGGCGGGCTGGGCTGGCTCGGCGGGCTGGGCTGGCTCGGCGTGCTCGGCGCGCAGGACGGCGACGAGCCGCCGGGGGTCGTGCCCGCGTCGGCCGTCGTCCCCGCGCTGCTGTCGGTGGCCGTCTGGCCAGTGGCGCCGAGCGCCGTCGCCGATCCGCCGGCCCCCGTGTCGGGTGCCCCGTCGGTGGCCAAGGCCAGGGCTCCCGACCCGGCCGGCGCAGCTGGCGGCGGGGAGCTGGCCGGCGAGGTGGACGCGGGGGCGTTGCCGGCCGAGTTGCCGTAGGTGCCGGTCGCCGAGGCCGGGCCGCCCAGGACGCCGGTCGGCGTGCTGGGGCTGCGGCTCGGGGCCACGCTCACCACCACGACGAAGGCGATCGCTCCGGCCACCACGGCCAGGTAGCGCCCCGCCCAACGGCCCGCCATGCGCCGGACGAGGCGGGCGACCTCGGCGTCGTCGAGGGGCGCGTCGTGACCGGCAGGCGTGGCGGCGCTCGCCTCACGTTCGGTTCGAGCCGTCATGGTCACCGTCCTGTCACCGTCCGAAGCCATGGAGCCGGGTGCCGCAGCCGTCGCGTGAGGTAGCAGCGGAGCGCCTGCTCGACGGCCCGCTCCGCGCCCACCGGCGATCCCCGCGCTCTTGCCCCCAGTACGTTCCACTCGCTTCCCAGCTTCTGGCGGCTGTCGCCGTCGGCCCCAACCTCCGGGCGCAGCGTAGTGTCTCGGCGAACGCCTGCGCCCCGACCGCAGGACCGCGAACCGGATGGGACATGAAGATCGCCCGCTTCAGCCATGAAGGTGTGACCCGGCTCGGGGTCGTGCTCGGCGAGGAGATCGCCGACCTCGGCCTCGACCACCTCCCGACCGACCTCGGCGCCCTTCTTGCCGACGACGGCCTCGAGGCGGCGTCAGCCGCCGCATCCTCGGCGCCCCGGCTCCCGCTGACCCAGGTCCGCCTGGAGGCGCCGGTGGCCCGCCCGCCCGAGTTCCTCGCCATCGGGCTGAACTACCGATCGCACGCGGCCGAGACTGGCCAACCCCTCCCGACCGTGCCGGTGTTCTTCAACAAGCAGTCGTCGTGTGTCGCCGGACCGACGGATGAGGTGCACATTCCCCGCGTCGCACCGGCGCACGTCGACTACGAGGGCGAGCTCGGGTTCGTGATCGGTCGGCGATGTCGCCACGTACCGCGTGAGCGCGCTCGTGAGGTGATCGCCGGGTTCGTGGTGGTCGACGATGTGAGCGTGCGGGACTGGCAGATGGCCTCACCGACGTGGACCATGGGCAAGTCCTTCGACACCCACGGTCCGATCGGGCCGTGGTTGGTGTCGCCCGATGAGGTCGGCGACCCTCACGCCCTCGGTCTCCGAACGTGGGTGAACGGCGAGCTCCGCCAGCAAGCCAGGACCGACGACCTCGTCTTCGACTGCTACGACCAGATCGCCCATCTCTCTGCCGTCTTCACCCTCCAGCCGGGCACGATCGTCTCGACCGGGACCCCTTCGGGTGTCGGGTTTGCCCGCACACCTCCTGCTCTGCTCGCACCGGGCGACGTGGTGCGGATCGAGATCGAGCGGGTCGGCGCCATCGAGAATCGGCTCGTGCCCGAACCGGAGGACACTGTCCTGCTCTGACCGACGGGGGGCTGCTCTGACCGCCGCGGGGCGCTGACGTCAGGTCCGCCGCCTAGGGCGCTTGCTGGTTCACGTTCTGGGTGAGCGTGCCGGAGGAGGAAGCGAAGTGCCCGCCGCCCCCGTAGGCGGCGGTGATCGTGTGCGGACCGAGGGTCAGCGTCGATGTCGTGCAGGTGGCCGTGGCGTTGGTGTCCAGGGTCGGGGAGCCGCCGGTGCACCCGAGCGCAGCGCCGCTGTCGGTGAACTGGACCGCTCCGGTCGGGGTGCCGGAGCCCGGACTCTTGGCGACGACCTTGGCGGTGAAGGTCACCAGTTGGCCAAGTCCCGACGTGTTGTTGGGGCTATCGCTGGTGAGAGAGGTCGTTGTCGCCGTGGTGGGCGAGGTCGTGCACGCAGCCGCCGCCAGGGCTACGACGGCCGCACCGGCAAGAGCCCATTGAGGGCGAACCGCTCGCGCCATTCTCGCGGGCCCACGCCTCCCGGTTTCGGCCAGGGCGCGTGGAGACATCGGGACCACCTCTCGTAGGCACGGATTTACCTCTACAAGAGACGGTACGGACCTGAGCGCCCGACTACATCAGTAGAAGTACTGATATCTATGCGTCCAGCAGGAAAGGCCAGCGACCTGAACGGGGGCGGGTAGCCGGCCGCTAGATTGGCCATTTCCGCCCCACATCGTTCTCGAGGGTTGATGGCCGACACCATGATCGAGGTCGCGGGCGTCAAGAAGGCGTTCGGCACCACCAAGGCACTCTGCGGCGTCGACCTGACCGCCGATCGGGCCAAGGTCCTCGGCCTGCTCGGCCCCAACGGCGCCGGCAAGACGACGCTCGTGCGCATCCTCGCCACGCTGCTGGCCCCCGACGAGGGCTACGCCCGCATCGGCGGCCTCGACGTCGTGCATGACGCTGCCGCCATCCGCCCGATCATCGGCCTGGCCGGCCAATATGCGGCGGTCGACGAGACGCTGACCGGTCGGGAGAACATCGAGCTGGTCGGACGCCTGTACCACCTGGGCCGGGCCGACGTCAGCCGCCGGGCCGACGAGGTGCTCGAGCGCTTCTCCCTCACCAACGCCGCCGACCGCCAGGTGAAGACCTACTCGGGCGGCATGCGGCGCCGGCTCGACCTCGGGGCCAGCCTCGTCGCCCGCCCGCCGGTGATCATCCTCGACGAGCCCACGACCGGGCTCGACCCCCGTAGCCGGGTCGAGATGTGGGGCTTCATCGAGAGCCTGGTGGCGGACGGCACCACCATCCTGCTCACGACGCAG
>DATBBR010000002.1 GCA_036270875.1 Acidimicrobiales bacterium | reverse complement strand
CAGGTGTTGGTGCCTCTCTGTAGCCAGTAGCCTGGCTACGGAGCTGGAGGACGCGACGTGGCGCGGTCGCCGTGAGATCAGATGGATGGTTGCTCGTACGAGGTCGCTCGCCGGGCCCCGTGCTTGGACTCCGCCATCAGTGGCGCTCTCGGTGCTCTCCAGCTCTGGGACGAGCCCTGGTGGCCTCTGCGCTGATCGCGCTATCGGCGTCCTGTGCCACGAGCGCGTCGCACGCCGAGCGCAGCCCCGTTCGGCACAGTGCCGCCGGTCCGACGTCCGTACCCGCCGCCACGACGACGACGACCACCTGCAGCAACGCCAGTGTGGTGGCGACCTGGCCGGTAGCTCGCCGTGCAGCACAGCTCGTCGTCGTGCCGGCGGAGGAGACCGCGGTGACGATGGCAATGCCAGCGGTGCGCCAGGGTGCCGGGGGGGTCATCCTGTTCGGGTCAGCAGCACCGACGGACCTCTCGCGGCAGCTGGCAGGCCTCAAGGCGCAAGCGCCGGGTGGTATCTCCCCGCTGATCATGACCGACGAGGAGGGCGGGGCGGTCCAACGGATGCCCAATCTGGTCGGACCCTTGGCGTCGCCCAGGGTCATGGCCGCCAGCCTCAACCCGGACGGTGTTCGGCAACTGGGCGAGGCCACCGGGCACCAGCTGCTCGCCAACGGCGTGGACGTCGACCTTGCCCCGGTGCTCGATCTGGCGAGCGGGCCTGGGCCGGACCTCCAGCACACCGACGGTCCCCGCTCGTTCAGCCCTGATCCGGGAGTCGCCGCCAGCTACGGGCTCGGTTTTGCCCAAGGCCTCTTGGCCGCCGGCGTCATGCCCGTCGTCAAGCATTTTCCCGGTGAAGGCCAGGCGACCGCCAACACCGATGCCGCACCGGCCTCGACCCCGCCACTGCCGGCGCTGGAGGGGTCGGACCTGCTGCCCTTCGGCGACGCCGTTCACGCTCAACTCCCAGCCGTCATGGTGGGCAACGCCACAATCCCGGGCCTCACGACTGGGCCCGCCAGTCTGTCCTCGGCGGCCATCGGCGGCCTCCTGGTACACCAACTCGGCTTCGGTGGCCTCGTGCTGACCGACTCGCTGTCTGCCAGTTCCATCAGGGCCACGGGATTGGACGTTCCTCATGCCGCGGTGCAGGCCGTGACCGCTGGTGCCGACATGGTGCTCTACGACCTCGCGGCGCCCTCGTCAGGACCCGCCGCCGTGGCGAACCAGCTGACCGCTGCAGTCAGTGACGGAACGCTTCCCCTGTCACGACTCGACGACGCTGTGGGCCATGTGCTGTCGGCGAAGAAGGTCAACCTCTGCTAGATCGCCGACGGGCTCGGGTGGAAGGCGAAGACAGCCGTTGGCCGAGTGCCATCTGACATTAGCTCTGCCACAGAGGTAATATTGCAAGATGTCCCCCCGGTCCATGACTCCCTCCCGTTCAGAGGCTCGGAGGGAAATGGCGGGCAGCAGATCGAACGACCTGCGCCGCGGCGATCGACAGCGCCTGGCCGACGAGCTGCTCACCAACATGGCGTCGATCCGCCGTGCCGGCCGTCGCGAGGCGGAACGGCCGGTGGAGCTGTCGACTCTGACCGGTGCACAGCTGGAGCTCCTCCGTTTGGTTCGGCGCCGCCCGGGGGTGTCGATCGCAGATGCGGCGCAGGACCTGAGGTTGGCGCCTAACACCGTCAGCACGCTCGTGCGTCAGCTGACCGACGAGGGCATGATCCTGCGCCGCGTACACGGGTCGGATCGCCGGGTAGCCCGGCTGGAGCTGTCGGCCGACATCCGTCGAAAGGTCGACGCCTGGAGAGATCGCCGCGTCGTAGGCCTCGGCGACGCCGTCGGGCGGCTCCCACCCGAGGACCAGCGGAGGCTGATTGACGCCGTGCCGATGCTTGCTCGCCTCGCGGAGCATCTCGAAGAGCAGGGAACCGGCCGGTGAGCCACCGACCGAACCGGGCGTCTCGCGAAGAAGGCCCTTGGCACGGGCCGGGCGCCGATCGCGGACCGGTGCCGAAGGTCCCGGCTCTCTTGTGCCGAGGTCTCCGTCATCGATTCGGTGACGAGGTGGCTGTAGACGATGTCGACCTCACGGTCTGTCAGGGTGAGGTGTTCGGCCTGCTCGGTCCCAACGGGGCTGGTAAGACGACGACGATCCGGGTTATCAACACCCTCCTGCCGGTCCAGGCTGGAGTCGTCGAGGTGCTAGGACACGACGTGAGCCGTTCCCCGATGGCGGTGCGTCGACTCATCGGCTATGTGCCGCAGCAGCTCTCGGTCGAGGCCGCCCTCACCGGGCGAGAGAACGTGACCTGGTTCGCCCGGCTCTTCGATGTGCCGCGCCGCGAGCGTAAGCGACGTGTGGCCGATGCCCTCGACGTGATGGGGCTCGGTGACGCGGCCGACCGGCTGGCCTCGTCGTACTCGGGCGGCATGATCCGACGGCTCGAGCTCGCCCAGGCCCTCGTCAATCGCCCAGCTCTACTCGTGCTCGATGAGCCGACCGTCGGCCTCGACCCAGTAGCTCGCGACGGCGTCTGGCTTCGGGTCGAGGAGCTCAGGCAGACGACGGGCATGACCGTGCTGCTCACCACGCATTACATGGAGGAAGCCGACGCACTCTGCGATCGCGTCGCCCTCATGCATCTGGGGCGAATTCGCAGCGAAGGAGCCCCTGACGAGCTGAAGGCCGGCCTGGGCGCCGGATCGACGCTCGAGGACGTCTTCCGCCACTACAGCGGCGACACCCTGAGCGGCGAGGAAGAGAGGAAGGGAGGTCTTCGTGAAATCCGCAGCACTCGTAGAACCGCGGGTCGCCTCGG
The DNA here is from genome assembly GCA_036270875.1 of Acidimicrobiales bacterium. Lineage (NCBI taxonomy): Bacteria > Bacillati > Actinomycetota > Acidimicrobiia > Acidimicrobiales > Acidimicrobiales bacterium. The sequence continues at coordinate 9,812 of DATBBR010000002.1, read as the reverse complement.
CTGAGTCGACGCTCATTGCTGGTTCGAAAACATGGCGCCAGTTCCCGAGCCGAGTGGCCACGTTCTGCCTCGTCGAGCTCCAGAAGATCCGCCATGACCGCACGGAGCTGGTTACTCGAGCCGTCCAGCCCGTGTTGTGGTTGGTCATCTTCGGCGAGACCTTCACCCGGCTTCGGGCCATTCCCAGCGGACACAAGCCATATCTCGACTTTCTGGCGCCGGGGATCATCGCCCAGGCAGGTCTCTTCGTTGCCATCTTCTACGGGATACAGATCATCTGGGAGCGCGACGCCGGGGTGCTTACGAAGCTGCTCGTCACACCAACGCCCCGGTCCGCTCTGATCCTCGGCAAGTCGTTTGCCGCCGGCATTCGGGCCTTGGCCCAGGCGATAGTGGTGCTCGTGTTGTCGGCCATCCTCGGCGTCGCACTCTCGGTGAACCCGCTGGACATCCTCGGTTCCTTCGTCATCGTGATGCTGGGGGCGGCATTCTTCTCCTGTCTTTCGATGACCGTTGCCGGCGTGGTGCTCAAGCGGGATCGCTTGATGGGCATCGGCCAGATGATCACGATGCCCTTGTTCTTCGCCTCGAGCGCTCTGTATCCGGTGAGCATCATGCCGGAGTGGCTTCGCGCTCTCAGCCGGGTCAACCCGCTCAGCTATGAGGTCGATGGTCTGCGTGGGATGCTCATCGGATCGCCGGCCCACGTGGGCTTGGACTTTCTCGTCCTCAGTGCCGCCGGACTGGTGGGTGTGGCCACAGCTTCGTCTCTGGTCAGTCGCCTCGCCCGGTAGACCGGCCGGCCCTGTTAGGTCCCCGGGCACATCGAGGCGGCGGTGGAACTGACAAGATGGGTCTAGATTTTGGTCGAGCCGGGCGATTGGTCTAACGAGCGCCGGACAGAGTTTTACGAGGTGCCCTGCTTCGGCACCCTCGCGTATGTCGACGACACGGGCAAGAGCATGGGCCGGGGGGAAAGGCCAGGATGACGACAGGAGAGGTTCCGGGTCCACCAGCTTGGGCTCCACCACCTCGGCAATGGCCCGAGACGCGGCCAGCACGGCCCGACCAACCATGGGCGACTCCAGGCGAACCAACCAAACGCCGGAAATGGCCGTGGGTTGGGGGGGGAGTCGCCGCTATCGTGCTAGTGGGAGCGATCGCTGGAATCGCCGGGGCTGTCGGCGGCTCCCGATCCACCCGCGCATCGGGAAACGGTGCAGACACCGCCTGGATGCACGATCTCGCCGCCCACCTGTCGGATCGGAAGTTGAGTGACATTGTCATCCCCGGGTCACACGACGCGGGCACCTACAGCCTCGACCCGGCAATAAACGATGACGCCATCACGCAGTCCGAGGATCTCATCCACCAATTGAACGACGGCGCCCGGGCGTTCGACATCCGCGTGCGGGCCACCAAGGGAGGCTATTACCTCAACCACGGTGAGGCAGTCTCACCCTGGCTGCGGCTGAACCGCATTTTCAAGGACGTAACCGAGTGGGCGACGAACAAACCGGGCAGCGCGGGTGCGGGGCCAGGGCCTCGGAACCAGGAGATCATCATGCTCAACCTCAGCATCGACGGCGCCGTCCCGACCGCCGACTGCCAGTCGCTTGGGCAGCAGCTGGGGGACGCCCTGGTGACCCCCAGCGCGCTCCAGGCCCAGTTCGGCACCACCGATCCCGGTCAGGTGACCCTGGGCCAGCTGTGGTCACTGCCCGATTCCAAGGGGGCGGCGCGGGTGATCATGGACAACAGCCAGTGCCTGGACGCCGCGGACCCCTTCGCCGGGCACTGGAACCCTGACCCGCCCTTCGGGATGGGCAACGCCCAGAGCTACTTCGCCAACCAGTGCTCGGCCTCCGGGCTCGAGGACCAGCCGCCGGACCCGCCGACGCAGCGGGTTGGCGTCTGGCCACAGGTATCTTCGGCGGTGAAATCCCGGAGTACTGATGGAAACGGCCCCGGCCCACCTACCCCATTTGGTCCGTCCATGGTCGGAGGGGTGCACACCCTGTTCATTCAAGGGACCCCGGACGACTTGTCCGATGTCTGCAACGTCGCCCCGGAGAAGATGCTTCGCGACGAGAAGACCGTCCTCGCTAGGCTCGTGGCTCAATGGCGCAAGGACCCCAAGACACAGGCGAACCTGGAGGTCATGTCCGGTGACTTTGTCCAGGAGACGGACCTCGTGCACGATGTCCTGGCTATGAACGAGACCTGGCCGACGGCGCCGTGAGCGGCCAGGAATGGCAGTCGGGCGGCAGCTGAATGGACGGCGGAATCGACAGCGGACCGGCCACCGGCCAGAGCTCACGACCAGCAGCCGCGCCCCCCTCCGCAGGCGGATTGGGCGTCCCGACGGTGCCGCCCATCGAGCGCCTCCACTCGGCGTACCAGCGGCGCCATGAGACCGATTACATCGCCAACTTCTGGAGCGCGCTGGGATGGGAGATCCTCACTGTCGGGCTGTTCTATATGTACATGTACTACCAGCTCATTCGTCGGATGCGGAGCCACAACGCCCGTCGCGTGGAACTCCTCGACGCGGCCACCGCCCACGCCTGGCAGGTAGCGGGTTGGCGGGGCCTCCAGGAGGAGCTCCGCCCGCACTTCGAGCGCACCGCCGGTGACCTCGAGGACCTTCGCATTCTCGGCACCAAACTCAAGGACCCCGTCATCTGGTTGGTGATCTACATCGGCGCCTTCTGGTTCACCAGCGCGCGCCTGATGCCGGCGCCCCTCATCAGTTACACCTTCGCCGGCGCCAGCATCGCGTGGGTAATGGTCGTCCTCTTCCTCGTGTACTGCGGACTCGACGCCGATCTCATCAAGCACGACTTGGCGGAGGGCGGCGTCGAGGCCGAGTTGGCCACCATCTACACACGACTCGGTCAGCCCCTTCCTCAGCCCGACCCGGCTCGCATCAAGGGCAAGCACAACTACGTCGCCCGCATCATCGTCAGCATCGTCACCGTCGGGATCTACCTGCTCTGGTGGACGTACAACATAATGAGCGAGCCCAACCGTCACTTCGAGATCAACTGGGTGTGGGAGGACTCGCTCGCCCATGCTGCCCAGGCGCTGCAGGAGTAGCGGTCGAGCTGCCCCTTAGCTGGTCGCTGTGGTGACGGCATCGGCTGCATCAGGCTCGGCCGACGACCAGGTCTTCTCGGCGACCAGGTCGCGCAGCCGGGTCAGCGAGATCGTGATCTCCGCGACCAGCGCGCGCGTTCGCAGGATCTCGACCACTCCCCGCTCGGCCCAGGGATCGTCCGAGGGAGGGCGGGCCGCCAGCTCGCGCGACCTCCTGTCGAGGTGGTCGACGTCGATCCGCGCCCGCACCGGGGGCGGTCGCTCGCGCCGGGCGATGGCGGCGCCGACCGCGGAATGGGCGGCGTGAAGCTCGTCCACACGCTCCGCCAGCGAGTCGACCAGGTTCGCGGCCTCCGCCGGGGGTGGCACCACCGACTGACGCGCCAGCATCTCGGCTCCGTACCAGCGCGTGTGCACGAACACCGACATCTGCTCCCAGATCGTGATCTCCTCGGCGTTGGGCCGCTCGGTGAGGAACACGGCGAGCACGCCGTCGGCGCGCAGCGCCTTCGCCCGCACGCTGGAGCGCAGGGGCGATAGCTGCTCCAGGCCGGTCGGGTGCAGGCGGCGCAGCACGGTAGCGGCCACCAGGTCCCCGCACGCCTCGACGGCCTCGCCGAGCGATTTCGCCAACTGTCCGGCGGCGCCCCGCGGCCACACCGCCAGACCGAGCAGCACGCCCGCCGCAGCGCCGATCACGACATCCTGGACGCGGATGACCCCGATCTCCCAGCCGGTCGGCTCGACGAGGTCGAAGAGGACAGACACGAGCACGGTGAACCCCGCCTGCCCCCACACCACGTTGATCGACCCGGCCAGCAACCCGCCGACGATGACGATCGGAAGCACATAGAGGTGGAGGTGACCTCTGGTGCCTATCGCCAGCAGCAGCGGGACGCCAACCGCGAAGCCGATCAGGGTGCCGAGCACGGCCTGAAGCGCGGTGGCGCCTGTTCGAATGGCGCTCGTGCGCATGACGCTCAGCGTGGCGAACAGGACCCAGAAGCCGTTCTCGACCTCGAGCACCCCGCCCACCAGCCGTGCGAGGGACAACGCGACCGCCAGGCGCAAGCTGTTCTGGAGCACGACAGAGCGGGTGCTGAGGGTCGAGGATACGATCGCCACCAGGCGGTCGAGCACGGCCTCCACGCGGCGCGCGAACCCCTCGCTCAACGAGCCGACGCGAGCCGGGTGGCGGTCGGTGCCGACCACCACGCGGGCGTCCTGAACCACTCCGCCCACCGAGGTGGCGAGCTCGCCGGCGAGCAGCGAGCGGTCGGCCCCGACAGCGAGCGTGTCGCCGGCTCCCCCAAGGGTGAGGTCGCGGACGAGCGCCGCGTCGCTGCGTTCCCGGTGCGCGCGTCCGGCATCGAGGGCCTCGTCGACCGCTGGCGGCGGGCGCTCGCCGCGCAGAGCCGCGGCGGTCGCCTCGAGCACCTGACGCAGCTCCCGAGCCAGGATCCGCTCGGCGTCGGCGACGCCCCGTGAGAGCACTGGCCGCTGCGAGAGTCGCTCCAACATCAGCTGCACGCGGCTGAGGCCGTAGCCCACGCGCAGCTGTGCGTGGTCGCGCTCTGTGGCCAGCGTGGGGCGCTCGCCGACCGCCAGGCGGTCCGGCCCCGCGCTGGCAAGCGCGTCGCGGACGGGCTCGGCGAACGAGTCGGCTGCATCCTCCCGACGTTGGCTCAACCGTCCTATGCGGGTTGCGAGCGTGTCGACGGCGTCGGCAAGCGCCGGGCGCAGGCGGTTCAGCGGGCGCTGTGGCCAGATGATCAGGGCCGCCAACAGCGAGATACCGCCGCCGAGGAGGACGCCGTAGACCCGGGATTCCAGCGCGCTGAGCGATGCGGGGACGGCGCAGGCAACGAGGAAGAACAGTAGAACGCCGTTCGCGCCCGTGGCCACGTTGCGGCCTACTGCAGTGGACAGCGAGACGCACAGCGCGACCACGAACAGCAGCCCGGCGGCCGCGAACGTGTGCTCGGAGACGGCGGTTCCCAGCGCGACCAGCGCGGCGGCGAGTACCGTCGCAAGGGCGTAGGCGCGTGCCTGCCGTCCCGGGCTGCCCCCGAAGTCGGCCAGGACCAGCAGCCCGATCACGCTCAGCGTTGCGAACACCGCGAGCTCGGGGTTGTCGATCACGACCCAGCCCAGATAGAAGGCGACCGTCGCGCTGGTCCCGGCCCGCACCGCGCGCCGCTGCGCGGTGCCGAACATGCCGGCGGTCTTCGATCTCGATGCGCTCGCGGCCAAGCGATCGACCGGCCTAGGTCCGGCTCGGCACCGAGCGCGGCCCGAAAGCATCGATGCTCGCCCGTCTCTGACCCTCGTAGTGCATGGCGATGCGGAGGAACAGGATGAAGGCACCGACGTAGAACACCTGAATGGAGCCGAGCATCTCTTTCAGCTCCTGCCGGTATCCCCCAAGCTCGACCGAGTCCTCGCCGCCGTCCGCGCCTCTCCCACGTTCCGCCACCTCTCCCCCCCTCTCCCGATGTGCGCCTTCCAGCGCACCGGGAGTCGACTAGTGCTCGTGCATCCGGACGAGACCGTCAACGACGTATCCCTACCAAAGGACGCGTTGTCGACGACCTAAGCCCACGTCAGCTCATACCTTACAACGTCGCTGTTTTGGCAGTCCTTCTCGAATCGAACAACGGCGCATTTCGCATAGCTGACCGCGTCGAAACCGCACCTATCGGCGTGGCGCCGAGGACATGTCCCATCGCGACCGCCTCGAGATTCAACAGATTGAGGCGAGCATGTCGGCCTGCAACTTCGACCATGGCCGGCAGGGTCTGCCGGGTATCTGGGAGCGATATTGTCGCTGCGGAGCTCGAGCAGACTCTGTACCGCCAGCTCCTGTTGCGAGGTGTCCAGCGGAAGCTGTCGCTGCCGGCGACGAACCATTCGTCGTCATGGGAGCCATGGCCGGGGGCTGAGAAGCCTCACCAGTTCGGTGCGGTTCGTAGCTGTCATACCCCTTGGTCAGGATGGCTCGACCGCCAAAGGAGGAACTGTGGCAGTGTGCGTGTACTGCGACCAAGAGATGCTCTCGGCAGACGGTTGTACAGCGGATCCGATCGTGATCGAAGGGGATCGCTATGAGCCGATCAGGTACGGCTCGGAGGAGGGGTTCAAACGCGTCAGACGAAGGTGTCGGGACTGCAACGTGCTGCCGGGCGGCGTCCACCACCACGGATGCGACACCGAGAGATGTCCGGCCTGTGAAGCGCAGTCGATCTCTTGTGGCTGTCTTTGGGCCGGCGAAGAACACCTCGCCGAGGACTGGGTGGACGAGATGGAGGATAGTTTTCAGCGCGTAGGGCCGGATGAGTGAGCGACTTCCTGCCCGCCAGCCGCCAGTGGTGCCTCTTACAGCGGCGTCTTCTTCGTAGACCAGGAATCTGCTCCCTGACCAGGGCATTTTCGAGCCGGCGGTGGGATTCGAACCCACGACCTGGCGATTACAAGTCGCCTGCGCTACCAACTGCGCCACACCGGCGTCCGGGGGATCAGCGTACCGGGGCCTGCTCCTCGGACCCGGGGCGAGGTGCTTGATTCTCGCCTTGAGGATTGGCAGGCTGCTTCTAATGGCGCTCTCCGATCGGGACCGGGCGATCCTCGACTTCGAGCGCGGCTGGTGGACCGAGCCGGGACCCAAGCGTACGGCGATCGAGAGACGGTTCCAGATGTCCTCGGGCCGCTATTACCAGCGCCTGAGCCAGCTGCTCGAGTCCAGCGAGGCAGCGGCCTACGACCCGCTGGTCGTCCTCCGCCTCCGACGACGACGTGACCGGCGCCGGCGGGCCCGCTTCGAGGGGTCCTCGGCGGGCGAGCCGCCTTCGCCATGAGCAGCGGCGGGGAACCGGGCGGAGGAGAGTCGCACCACGATGCCCCGCCCGTCCGCGTCGTCCGGGGCGTCGCCCTGGTCGTCGTCGGCGTTGTCCTCGGCGTCATCCTGTTCCATTCGGTCGGACGAGCGCCGGCGGGGTCCGCCGCCTCGGTCGCTGCCACTCCGGCCGCTCAGAGCACCACCACGACGCCTCCGACGCCCGCCACGACCGCAGCGCCACGCCCACCGGCCCAGGTCAAGACCTTGGTGGCCAACGGGACCAAGACGAGCGGGGCCGGCGCCAAGGCCTCCGACACCTTGCGCAAGGCGGGCTACAACGTGCTGGCGCCGACCAATACCACTGCCCCGGCGGCGTCTTCGGCCATCCTGTTCCTCCCTGGTTTCGCCAGCGAGGCGGGGGCCGTGGCCACGAGCCTCGGTCTCGCTCCGACCACCGTCATGCCCGTTCCGACGCCGTCGCCGGTCGCCAACAGCCAGACCGCCGACGTGGTGGTCGTGATCGGTCCCGATCTGGCCGGACAGGGTGCGGCGGCGCCCGCCACCCCGACCACGTCCACGACCGCGCACACCCCCACGACCGCGCACACCGGCTCGACGGTCCGCTGAGCCCGGACGGGCCCTGCCCCCGCGTCCCAGGTGTCCGCGCCCGACTTCGCTGCGACGTCCCTCAGGGACCTGCGCGCCCGTCCTGACGAGAGCGGTGTGCTGGTCGATTTCGACGGCACACTGGCGCCGATCGTTGACGACCCCGCCGAGGCCAGACCTCTTGGCGCGGTCGTTGGTACCCTGCAGCGGCTCGCCCGACGGTACCGCCGAGCGGCCGTGGTCTCGGGTCGCCCTGCCCGCTTCCTCGTCGAGGTGCTGGGCCTCGGGCGAGGCGCCAGCCATGGCCCGAGCGTCGTCGCCTCGGGACTCTACGGGCTGGAGTGGGCCGGAAGCGGCGGCGTGGTGCATACCCGCCCGGACGCAGAGCCCTGGCGGGACATCGTCGACCGGGTGGACCGGGAGGCCCGCGCCGCCGCTCCACCGGGGATGCTCGTGGAGCACAAGGGACTCACCGTGGCCATCCACTGGCGCACGGCCACCGCCCAGGCCGACTGGGCAAGGTCGTTCGCAGAGAAGGCGTCCCGCGAGAACAACCTCGAGCTTCACCTGGGCAAGATGAACGTCGAGCTGCGGCCCCCGCTGCCGGCGGACAAGGGCACCGTGGTGGCCGAGCTGTGTCGTGACCTCGGCGCGGCCTGCTTCGTCGGCGATGACCGGGGCGACCTGGCCGCGTTCGCCGCCCTTGACCGCCTGGCGACCCAGGGTTTGATCACCTGCAAGGTCGCTGTGGCCAGTGCCGAGGTCCCGCCCGAGCTGGTGGCCGCCGCCGACCTGGTCGTCGATGGCCCCGAGGGTGTGCTCGCCCTGCTGGAGTGGCTGGCGGAGGGCTAGGCACCGGACCCGCCGGTCAGGCTTTGGCCGCCGCCAGCTGGTCGTCGAGCCAGTCGCGCGGGCTTCGCCCGGCGGCGACCCGCCGAATGGCCGCTGACCGCTCGGCCCGCTCGGCCCGGTCCATGGTCAGGGCGGTGGCCAGCGTCTCGGCCGTGGCGGCGATGTCGAAGGGATTCACCTCCAGCGCCGTCTCTCGCATCTCTGCCCACGCTCCGGCCTCCCGGGAGAGCGCCAGGAGCCCCTGATTGGTGTTGACGATGGGGCCTTCCTTGGCCACGAGGTTGAGCCCGTCACGAAGCGGGTTGACCAGAAGCACGTCGTAGCGACGCAGAGCCGCCACCGATCGTGGGTAGCTGTCGGAGACGTCGAGCACCACGGGGGTCCAACCTGGCGTGGCCCACTTGTGGTTGACCTGCGCCGCCAGATGCTCGACCTCGGTCCGGTAGGCGAGGTACTCGGGCAAGCCCTGGCGAGACGCGTACACGAGCGCCACGAAGATCACCCGCTCCCGCAGCTCGGGATGGACCTCGAGCAGCTCGTCGAAGGCGAGGAAGCCACGGAGGAGGTTCTTCGACAGCTCGACCCGGTCGACGCGCAGCACCAGTTGGCGGTCGCCCAGGAGCGACGTCAGCCAGTCGTCCCATTTCGCGCTCTCGTCCGACCTGACGACCCGGTCGAGATCCTCGGCGTCCGGTCCCAGCGGCGCCACGAACGTCGGGGGAACCCGGCCCAGCACCTCGGTGCTGCATGCCTCGAACGCCTGCGCCCAGCGGGGGGAGTGGAACCCACAGGCCACGTGGGCTCCCATCCCCGCGAGCAGTTCCTCGGCCACGTCCGCCGGCAGGATCCGGATGCCGTTGGGATCGCAGAACGGCGTGTGGGTGAAGTGGACGGCCCGCAGGTCGGGACGACGGCCGGCGAGCCCTGCCCCGACCAACGCCAGGTGGTAGTCCTGGACCAGCACGGTGGCCCCCTCAGGGGCGGTCTCGACGACGGCGTCGGCGAAGGCCTGGTTCACCTCCCTGTACGCGGCCCAGGCCAGGCGCCAGCGCCGGTCGAGACGAGGCCGGCGAGCCAGATCGAAGAGCCCGTGATGGAGGAACCACAGGGTGGCGTTCGACACTACGTCGTACGCCATGCGATAGCGGTCGGGGTCCAGGGCCAACGATTGGAGGCGAAAGCCCTCCACCTCCATCAGGCCGCGTTCCGCCGCCAATCGGTCGTGCTCGCCCATGGCGGCGGCGATCCATATGGTGTCGGTCCCCGCGACCAGCGGGCTCAGGCTGGAGACGAGGCCGCCCGCGCCACGTCGGGCGACCAGCTGCTGGTCGTCGTCCAGAGCGAAAGACAGCGGACCCCGGTTGGACACGATGACGAGCTCCGGTCCGCCCATGCCCCCGGACCCTACCGCCACCGCCGC
>DATBBR010000001.1 GCA_036270875.1 Acidimicrobiales bacterium | reverse complement strand
GTGCTGATCGACGCCGCCAATGAGCACGACCGCCTCCTCGACCTGTGTCGGCGCCTCAACGTGGTCAAGGTCCTCGAGACCCACGGTCACTGGGACCACATCCAGGCCGTCCCGGCCGTGCGGGAGGCCGGTATCGACGTGGGCATCACCCCCGATGACGCAGGCATGCTGCCCTCCTACGACTTTCTCCTGGAGGACGACTCGATGATCGAGGTCGGCCGGCTGCGCCTCAAGACCATCCACACCCCCGGCCACACCCCCGGGTCGATGTGCTTCCTGCTCGAGGGGGCGCCGGTGCTCTTCAGCGGGGACACGCTGTTCCCGGGCGGTCCCGGCGCGACGGGCTTCCCCGGCGGCGACTTCCCGACCATCATCCGCTCGGTCGAGGAGCGGCTCTTCGCGCCCCTCGACCCGGACGTGTTGGTGCTGCCCGGGCACGGCGACGACACGACCATCGACAACGAGCGGCCCCACCTCCAGGAGTGGATCGACCGGGGCTGGTAGAGGCGCCGGCGGGAAGGGGGTTTCCCCTACCGTCGTAGTGCTAATAGAATCGGGGCGTGGCCGAGCCCCTCTTCGAGATCCAGGACCTCCACGTGGCCGCAGACGGCACCGAGATCCTCAAGGGCGTGGACCTGGTCATCCGGCCCGGTGAGATCCACGCCCTGATGGGCCCCAACGGATCGGGCAAGTCGACACTGGCGAACGCTCTGCTGGGAAGCCCCGACCTCCGCGTCACCGCCGGCCGGGTGGTGTTCAAGGGCGAGGATGTCACCGCGTGGCCGGCCGACGTGCGCGGCAAGGCGGGGATGTTTCTCGCCTTCCAGTACCCCGAGGAGATCCCGGGCGTCCCCGTGGCCCAGTTCCTGCGCCAGGCGCTCTCGGCCCGCCGGGGCATGGACATGTCGGTCCTCGAGCTGCGGCTGTCGATCATGGAGTGGATGAAGAAGCTCGGGATGGACCCGTCTTTCGGCGACCGCTACCTCAACGAGGGGTTCTCGGGCGGGGAGAAGAAGCGCAACGAGGTTCTCCAGATGGCGATCATGGAGCCGGAGGTCGCCATCCTCGACGAGACCGACTCCGGGCTCGACATCGACGCCCTCAGGGTGGTGGCCAGGGGCGTGCAGGAGGTGCGGGCCGCCCGCCCCGAGCTCGGGGTGCTGCTGATCACGCACTACCAGCGCATCCTTTCCGAGCTGCAGCCGGACCGCGTGCACATTCTCATCGACGGACGCCTGGTCGACTCGGGTGGTCCTGAGCTGGCCAGCCGGCTCGAGGAGGAGGGCTACGAGGCATGGCGCGCCTAGGGCAGATGGACAGGGTCGAATCTGTCGACGGTGGGCTTCTCAGGGCCGACTTCCCGGTCCTCGACCGCCCGCGCGAGGGTCCTCGCCTCGTCTACCTCGACTCGGCCTCCTCGTCCCAGAAGCCGCGTGCCGTCCTGACGACGATGGATGCCTACTACGAGTCGACCTACGCCAATGTCCACCGCGGCCTGTACTCGATCGCGGAGGAGTCCGACCGACTGTTCGCGGAGGCCCGGACCAAGGTGGGCCGGTTCATCGGGGCACCGGCGCCCGACCGTGAGGTCGTGTTCACGAAGAACGCCACCGAGTCGCTGAACCTCGTCGCCCAGGCGTGGGGACGCCACAATCTGCGTGCCGGTGACCGCGTCCTGCTCACCGAGATGGAGCACCATTCCAACATCGTGCCCTGGCTCATCCTGGCCGAGCAGCTCGGCCTCGAGCTGCGCTACCTAGGGGTGGACGACCACGGTCAGCTGGATCTCGACGATCTCGAGCGTCTGGCCGACGGCGTAAAGCTCGTCGGGGTGACGCTGATGTCCAACGTCCTGGGGACGATAAACCCACTCGATCGCATCGTCGAGGTGGCGCGGGCCAACGGCGCCATCGTGGTGGGCGACGGGTCCCAGTACGTCCCCCACGTCCCGACCGACGTGACCGAGCTCGGCTGTGACTTCCTCGCCTTCACCGGCCACAAGATGCTCGGACCCACCGGGATCGGTGTGCTCTGGGGTCGCGAGGAGCTGCTGGAGGCGACTCCACCCTTCCTGGGCGGCGGCTCCATGATCCGGGACGTGCGGCTCGACGGCTTCGAGCCCAACTCCCTGCCCTGGAAGTTCGAGGCGGGCACCCCGCCGATCGCCGAGGCCATCGGGCTGGGTGCCGCCGTCGACTACCTCCAGGCCCTCGGCATGGAAGCGGTGCGTGCCCACGAGATCGAGCTGACGGCCTATGCCCTCGACGCCTTGAGCCGACGCCACGGTGACGCCCTCGTCATCCACGGGCCTCGTGACCCGCGCCGACAGGGCGGCCTGCTGTCGATCTCGTACAAGGACGTCCACCCCCACGACCTGTCCCAGGTACTCGATCAGGCCGGGGTCTGCGTTCGCGCTGGCCATCATTGCGCCAAGCCCCTCATGCGCCGTCTGGGCGTGAGCGGCACGGCCCGCGCCTCGTTGTACGTTTACAACGACGAGTCAGATGTCGACGCCCTGGTGGAGGCTCTGACCCAGGCCGAGGCGCTGTTCTTCTAGGAGCTTGCATGGCCGGACTTGAAGACCTGTATCGCGAGATCATTCTCGACCATTACCGCAACCCGAGGAACCGGGGTGAGCTGCCGTCACCGCCGGCCCGCCGGGTGGAGGGCTTCAATCCGCTGTGCGGTGACGAGATCGTCGTCTACCTCGACGTCGACGGGCGCACGATCGCCGACGTGAAGGTCAGTGGGCAGGGCTGCTCGATCAGCCAGTCCTCGGCCTCGATGATGTCCACCGTCGTCAAGGGCCGCTCGATCGACGAGGCTCGGGCGGTGATCAGGGCCTTCAAGGGCCTCATGTCGGTGCACGAGGCGCGCCTGGACGGCGAGGACAGCGACGGCAACGGCGCCGCAGCCTTTGGCGACGGCACCGAGCCCCAGGTCGCCCTGGGCGACCTGGCCGCATTGCAAGGGGTGGTGAAGTTCCCGGTGCGGATCAAGTGCGCCACCCTCTCGTGGAACGCGCTTGCCCAGGGCCTCGACGACCCCAGCCCTGCCTAGCTATCCGCTCGAGTCGGCGTGGGCGAGGGCGTCGTCCCACGAGGCGCCCTCGCTGAGCAGTCGGCGGTACGCCATGAGGGGCCGGGGCGAGCTGAAAGCCAGCGCGGCGCTCAGCCGGCCTCGGTGTCCGTAGAGCGCGACGAAGCGACGCTCCTCGACCGAGCCCCGAACCACTCGGACCTCGTCGCCCGGCCGGGGATGGCCGACCAGCTGGATCTTGGTGTCGTACTGGTCCGACCAGAAGTACGGCACCGGGGCGTAGGGATCCCCGCCTCCCGGCCCGGCGAGCAGGTTCTGCGCCGCCACCACGCCCTGGTCGGACGCGTTCGTCCAGTGCTCGACGCGCATCTCCTCCCCGAACAGCGGGTTGTGCCACCGGGCCACGTCGCCAGCGGCGTAGACACCCGGCGCGCCGGTGGCACAGCGCTCGTCGCACACGACGCCGTCGTTGATCCGCAGCCCTGACGACTCCAGCCAGGACGTGTTGGGCGTCACGCCCACTCCGACCACCACCACGTCGGCATCGATGGCGGACCCGTCGGCCAGCCACACCCGCTCGACCCGTCCGTCGCCGTCGAAGCCGGCCACGGCGGCATCGCAGCGCAGGTCCACCCCGTGATCGCGGTGCAGCTCGCCGCACACGGTGCCCATCGCTTCGCCCAGCCCGTTCGCCAGGGGAACCGGCAGCGCTTCGAGGAGGGTCACTTCCAGGCCTCGCGAGCGCGCCGTGGCTGCAACCTCGGAGCCGATGAAGCCGGCGCCGACAACGACGACCCGAGCCCCCTTGTCGAAGGCGCGCCGCAGGCTCAGGCAGTCCTCGAGGGTCCGCAGCACGTGGACCCCCTCGAGGTCGGCCATGTCGGGCAGGTGACGAGGCGTCGCACCGGTGGCGACGAGGAGACCATCGAAGTCGAGACGCGTCTCGCCGTGGAGCTGCACGACTCGCTCGTCGAGGTCGAGGTCGATCGCCATCCTGCCGAGGTGGGTCTCGACATCGAGGCCGGCGAAGGCTTTCTCGTCCTCGAGCCAGATGCGGTCCGGCTCCCAGGCACCCGACAGCACCTGCTTGGAGAGGGGCGGGCGGTCATAGGGGAGGTGCTCCTCGGCGCCGACCAGATGGAGACGGCCGTCGTAGCCTGCCCGGCGGAGCGTCTCGACGGCCCGAAGGCCGGCCAGCGAGGCACCGACGACGACGACCGCCCCGAGCGCACCGCCGGCCCGGGAGGCCGGCGCATCAGCACCCCCGGCCTCCCGGGCCGGCCCGACAGAAGAGCCCATCGGGCCGGCACCCTAGCCTCGGGGAGGAGACGTCAGGTCACGAGGGCCTGATCTTGCCGTCGATGGCCTCGTGTTGGCCATTTCCCGACGGCGGGCCCGTCTCCTCCCGTGCCGGACCGGGGGCGCCGGCCGTCGTCTCGGCCTGATCGAGCGAGGGCGGCGCGCCCTGGGCGGCTCGCAGGGCCGTCTCGTAGGCGACCGTGGCCGCGTAGAGCGCCTCGTCCTGCTCACGCGTGGCATCGCGCAGCTCCTCGGCCCTGGACCGGGCGGCGGCGTCGAGAGACGCCTCGTAGCCCTTGGTGGCGTCCCGCACGGTCTCGGCCCGCGCCTTGCTGGCGTTCCTGAGGGCCTCGGCCCGGGCAAGCGCGGCCTGACGCACCGTCGCCGCCCGAGTGATCGCGCTCACTGCCGCCGTCTCGGCCGCGCGCAACGACTCCTCGTGGGCAGCCTGGGCCGCCCCCATCTCGGCCTCATACGCGTACTCGACGGCCCTGGTCGCCGATTCCTCCGCTGTTTGCAGCGCTTCCTGGTACCGGGTCTCGGCACGCCGGAGCGCCGCCGTACGGTCCGCCTCGGCCCGTCGTACGGAACCGACATGCTCGCCGGAGATCCGCCGCAGGGCGTCGGCCCGCGCCACCGTCGCCGCTCGGAGCGCCTCGGCGCGTGCGAGAGTCGCCACCCGCAGAGCCTCGGCCCGCTCGAGCTCGCTGTTGGCCACGTCCATCGTCGCGTGCATGGCCTTGTCGTACGCCTGGTCCGCCACTCGCAGGGCTTCCTCCTCGGCCTCCGCGCCAGCGTCCAGAGGGATCACGTGTCTACCCATCGGCATCCTCCGGTCGTCGCCCACGACACCAGAATGCCCTCTCCGGGACGACGCATCTACCCGAACCCGATATTCGTTCCGGTCGTATCGAGCCGTGCCGGTGAACCCAGTCCGTGGCGTGACGCGGTACCCTGCACGGCGACGGGTGCTTGGAGCGGGGCAAACCCCTGTCGAGGAAGGTTGAGTCATGCCTTACTGCGGACGATGTGGGCATGAGGTGCCCTCGGACTTTCGATTCTGTCCTCACTGCGGCGCGGACCTCGCCTCGCCGGGCGGCCCGGCCGTGGGGGGCGGCGGCCCCGGCCCTGCCACCGGCACGACGGGCGGTTCGTCGTCGGGCATCGGTACCGCGTCGATGGCCGGGACGGCCACGAGAAACCCCCCCGGCGGACCAGGCGGCGGACCAGGCGGCGGCCCTGGCAGGCCGGGAACAGCGGGCGGGCCGAGCGGACCCGGCGGGGCCAGCGGACCTCCGGGACCCCAGACCCAGCCGGTGCTGGCGACGGCGGCACCGCCGAGCCATCGGCACCGGCCGAGCATCGCTCCTGGCCTGTTTCTCGCCGCAGCCGGCTTCCTGATCGTCGGGTTCGCCTAC